>JAFYYE010000352.1 GCA_017557715.1 Pseudobutyrivibrio sp. | reverse complement strand
TGAGACTTAACAAAAGAATTAATAATTAAGAATACTAAAATGACGCAAAGAATTATAAGTCCCATTATCACTTTTCGATATGTGTTAAGTTTATTAATGTAAACTTCCACACTATCTGTAGCTGTGGTTGTGCTTTCATCAACTTCTGTCTCAGAGTCTGTAGCTACTGCAGAAAGAATAGACTCATCCATCTTTGAAACAGTATCATTTGCACTATCAAAAACAAACCAACCTGTAGCACCTGATTTATTTGTACCATATACATAGAAAAACTGTGAGCCATCATAAGTGTATGCTGTAGTGCTGCCACCAGTAACATCAAGAGATGTGGCTGTGAATGCTGCAGATGGACCAGCATCTGTAGGTGAAATGATTACGTAATCCTTTGCTGAACCAAGCATTAAAAACTGTGACACTGTACCAGCCTCGGCGTTATACATATAGAAAACACCAGAACCAGATGTATTATCAGCTGGCTTTAAATAAAGAAGTGTAATACTTCCATTTGTAGGCTCGCTATATGTGCTTGAGCCAATTTTAACTGTAGTCTTTGAAAAGCCAGATGGCATCTCTGACTCAGAATATCTTTCAGAAACAACGTATGAAACGCCGTTAATATCGAAACCACCATTACCATTAAGTGTACCAACTGCTCCTGCTGGTGCCGCTGTTGCTTCTGGAGCTGGTGCAGCTTCTTCTGCAGGTGCTTCTGCTTCAGGCTCAGCTGCTGTCTCCACAACCGTCTCCTGCGCTGCAGGCTGCTCAGCAGGCTTTTCCTCGGAAACAGTCTCTACGGAAGCTGAATTACCACCACCTATAGCTAAAGTGGTGCTGCTACCTGAACATGTAGATGATGAAACGATGATAGATGCTGTACCAGACGCAGCGGCATTAAACACTATATCGCCCTCTTTGCCTGAAAATGAAACAGCGTTACCTGATGTGGTGTAACCCGATGCTGTACAACTAACAAAAGTGAGCATGCTTGCTGTGTATTTAACTGTAACTGTACCAGTTTCCGATGCTGTAATGGAAACTGTAACCTTTTCTCCGACAGCTGGAGCATTTTTAGAAACAGCAATCATTGTAGTGCCTTGGGCGAATGCCACAATATTCATGGCAAGCACAATGGAAACTATAGCTAAAACATTTAATGTTCTTCGAATCAATTTATTCATAACAAATTACCTTCCATTTCCTGTGACATAGAAAATAGCATAACACCAAAACTTGTTATTCTTTCCCTTGTATCACACTATATATAGATAATTTAATTATAGATAAACCACAATTCATAGTCAACAGTTACGGCAAAGTAAAAGAAGCCATATACCGCCTGATAAACCAGAATATGAGCCCACCACTCCAGCTAAATGTTCTCCTATATTAATGTCAAAAATAAAAAGAAACAAAAATATGATTCCAACCGCAAACAGTAACGCTAATGCTCCAAATGAAATAATCAAGTCCTTGTCCAACTTTTTTCTCATAATAAGTACCTCCTCTCGTTGCTATGCAAGAAGTATAATATTTATAGGTGTACTTATTTATGGACTGTAGGACTTAGAAGCAAAAATAAGCGTATTGCGAAATGCAATACGCTTTATTTTTATACACCTCATCAGTCACCTTCGGTGACAGCTTGTCTCGCCTCCCAGCTCGGTCGTTGCTAAACAGGCTCCACTGGAGCCTAGCAACCCTCTCTGATTAAACTGCGAGGAAGAATTTGATAAGGAAGAGAACTGAAATTACATATGTAAGAGCAGATACTTCCTTTGCCTTGCCTGTGAATACCTTGATGAATGTGTATGAAATCATAGCAAGACCAATACCGTGTCCGATTGAACCAGAGATAGGCATTGCGATAAGCATGATTGTAACAGGAACACATACTGAAAGATCATCAAAGTTAACCTTCTTAAGACCTGTCATCATAAGTACACCAACGTAGATAAGAGCTGCTGATGTAGCTGCTGCTGGAATAATTGCAGCGATTGGTGCAAGGAAGATGCAAAGAAGGAATGCGATACCACATGTAAGTGATGTAAGTCCTGTGCGTCCACCTGCCTCAACACCTGAAGCTGACTCGATGAATGTAGTAACTGTAGATGTACCTGTGCAAGCACCAAACATTGTACCAACTGAATCTGAAAGAAGTGCTTCCTTCATGTTTGGCATATTACCCTCGCGGTCTACCATACCAGCACGTGATGCTGTACCAACAAGTGTGCCGATTGTATCGAACATATCGATGATACAGAATGTAATTACAAGAGTGATTGCTGTGAACCAGCCCATCTGAGCAAGTCCCGCAAAGTTAAACTTGAAAAGTGTTGTAGCTGCCATATCGCCAAATGCTGGAACGAATGAAGCTGTTGCAAGTGATGCAAATGGGTTGTTGCCAAGGATTGCAAAATCACAAATCCAATAAAGAACTGAAGCTGCAAGCATACCTGTGATAACTGCGCCCTTGAATCCTCTAGTTGCAAGAACAACGATGATGAAAAGACCAACAAACATTGTTACTGCTGAAAGAACCATTACTGGATAAGCGTCTGTCATCATTTCCTTAGCGTGTGAAGCTGTAAGCGCTCCAAAGAAATCTCTCATTACATAGAACTGATTGTAGTTTGAATCTGCAATGTAAACATTTGAACCAAAGCCGATGTTAAGAAGCATAAGGCCAATTGCAGGTGAAATACCAAGACGAATTCCAAGTGGAATAGCATCTACAATCTTCTCACGAACATTAAGAAGTGAAAGGATGAAGAATACAATACCTTCGATAAGGATGATGCAAAGCATAGCCTGGAAGGACTGTACATAATCCATTGAAGTAGCTGCAACAAGGTTTCCAATAACGATTGCCATGAACGAGTTGAGGCCCATACCTGGAGCAAGACAGAATGGCTTGTTTGCAAGGAATGCCATTACGAACATTGCCACTGCTGATGAAAGACATGTAGCAAGGAATACACCGTTCCAAAGCTGATCTCCACCTGCCTTGTAGTTTGTAAGGATGTTTGGATTCAAGGCAATGATGTAAGCCATTGTCATGAATGTAGTGAGACCGGCAAGAATTTCAGTCTTCACTGTAGTGTTGTTAGCACTAAGTTTGAATCTTTTTTCTAACATATTTTCTCTCCTTATTATATATAAATTATATTAGAACACTATTTTTACACCTCATCCGGTCCTTCGGACCACCTTGTCTCGCCTCCCGGATCGGTCGTTGCTAAACAGGCTCCACTGGAGCCTAGCAACCCTCAAGGTGAAGGCAATTATTTAAGACTAGCCTTTACAAAGGCTGCAAATAATGGATGTGGCTTATTAGGGCGGCTCTTAAATTCTGGATGGAACTGAACACCAACGTGGAACTTGTTAGTAGAAACTTCTACTGCCTCAACAACCTCATCGTTAGGTGATGTACCAGAAATAGTGAGACCCTTTTCTGCCATAACATCTCTGTAAGAGTTATTAAACTCAAATCTATGTCTATGACGCTCTGAAATATTATCTGCGCCATAAGCCTCATGAAGCTTTGTATTTGGACGAACTGCACATGGATAAGCACCAAGGCGCATTGTACCGCCCTTTCTAAGAACTGCCATCTGTTCTTCCATTAAATCGATTACGCAATTCTTTCCAGTACTATTGAACTCTCTTGAATTAGCATCTTCAATACCACATACATTTCTAGCAAACTCGATAGCAGCAACCTGCATACCAAGGCAAATACCAAGATAAGGAATATCGTTTTCGCGGGCATACTGACAAGCAATAATCTTACCCTCGATACCTCTATCACCAAAACCACCTGGAACTAAAATACCATCACATGTTCCAAGCTTTTCTTTAACATTCTTCTTTGTGATTTCCTCCGAATCAACCCACTCAACCTCAACGTGAGCGTTGTTAGCGTAGCCACCGTGATAAAGAGCTTCACGAACTGAAAGATATGCATCATGAAGAGCAACATACTTTCCAACGATAGCAATCTTTGTAGTGTTCTTAAGACCCTTGATAGTCTTAACCATGTCTTCCCACTCTTCAATCTTTGGAGCGCGATTTTCAAGACCAAGCTCACGACAAACTACATCATCAAGGCCATACTTATGCATCATAAGAGGCGCTTCATATAAGCAATCAAGTGTATCGTTCTCAATTACGCAGTCCTTCTTAACATTACAAAAAAGAGAAATCTTATCCTTGATAGACTGCTCAAGTGGATGATCCACGCGACAAACAATGATGTTTGGTGCGATACCAAGTGACTGAAGCTCCTTAACAGAGTGCTGTGTTGGCTTTGACTTGTGCTCCTCTGAGCCTGAAAGCCATGGAACTAAAGTTACATGGATGAATAAGCAATTTTCACGCCCCTTCTCAAGAGAAACCTGACGAATCGCCTCGAGGAATGGCTGAGATTCGATATCACCTGTTGTACCACCAATCTCAGTGATAAGAACATCGCAATCAGATGTCTCAGCGCCCATGTATATAAAACGCTTAATCTCTTCTGTAATATGTGGAATAACCTGAACAGTCTGGCCAAGGTACTCGCCCTTGCGCTCACGGTTAAGTACGTTCCAGTAAACTCTACCAGAAGTGAGATTAGAATATTTGTTAAGACTCTCGTCGATGAAACGCTCATAGTGACCAAGGTCAAGGTCTGTCTCTGCTCCATCATCTGTAACGAAAACCTCACCATGCTGATATGGACTCATAGTGCCTGGGTCTACGTTCATGTAAGGATCAAGCTTCTGAGAAGCCACCTTATATCCTCTCATTTTAAGTAGACGTCCTAAAGACGCAGCTGTAATACCTTTTCCTAAACCTGATACTACACCACCAGTAACAAATACGTGTTTTGTCATCATATACTCCTTTAATTTTTATTTACTACTACGCTTTTTTACTTCAAATAGAAAAGGAGTCGAAAGTTACACCCTTAGACAGGTGCTTTCAACTCCTAAATATTTAAATATGAATCCCAACTATTGCACAATGGTATAGCTGCCACATATTTCCTCCTAAAAATAAAAAAAAGCGTTTTTTTTTATGAGAGAGGCTCTCTCACAAAAACGTACGCCCTGTACTTAAAGAATATACAACAAGGTTTTATTTTTGTAAAGAGGAAAATTGAGTCTCATTAATCATCCTCAATAACAGGACGCCTTCGGACAAAATTTATATTTTGTTTATTGTCATTTTTTGCATCTACATTTATAATAGCTGAGGTTAGAATTTATTACATATAATAAGAAAGAAAAAATACACTTATGGAAAACAAAACATTTAAACTTGGCATCGACATCGGTTCTACAACTGTTAAAATTGCCGTACTCGATGAAGATGACAATCTTTTATTTTCAGATTATCAGAGACACTTTGCTAACATTCAGCAGACTCTCACTGATTTATTAACACAGGCTAAGTCTATGCTTGGAAAAATCGAAGTTCGCCCTATGATTACAGGTTCAGGCGGACTTACTCTTGCTAAGCATCTTGGCGTGGAATTTGTGCAGGAAGTTATCGCTGTATCTACATCTCTTACACACTACGCTCCTCAGACAGATGTTGCTATCGAGCTTGGTGGTGAGGATGCAAAAATCATTTATTTTGAAAACGGAAATGTTGAGCAGCGTATGAATGGTATCTGTGCTGGTGGTACAGGTTCATTTATCGATCAGATGGCATCACTTCTTCAAACAGATGCTCCTGGTCTTAATACATATGCAAAAGATTACAAG
>JAFYYE010000351.1 GCA_017557715.1 Pseudobutyrivibrio sp. | reverse complement strand
TAGGATGCATTACCGTTAGCTGACACCATAAAATATAACTTATCCGCAGTCGTTACTTTTATGTCCTTATCACGGAACTTGATTTCATTAGTTCCTGATGAAGGAGCAGCTACTTTCTTTTTATATAAATTCTCCCCATTTTTATAAACAGAGACGGTAACACCATCTGGATACTTAGGATTTCCATCGTTCTGCTCGAACTTTGAATATTTCATCCTAAGCTCTATATCTCCATCCACAGCTGGCTGCCAGCAAAGAATTGCATTGTCATTGATAGATGGATGAATGAAGCCCTCACTCATTGTGAGATTTGGTGATGTGCTATTTAAATATTCCTTGCCATCAAATGCTGAAACAAGCTTTGCATCCTTAACACTCTTACCATGAAGATATGTCCAGCCTCTATGGCCCTCAGCACCAAAGTCCTCAAAGTTATTAGCATTATTATTTTTTCTTTCATGGTCAACAGTTGCCTGTAATCCCTTATAATCAACATCATTTATTGATACATAAAGTGAGCCACCATCATAAGCATTATTTGCCTTTGCATCTACTACAAAATAAAGGCTTTCAAGCTCTTTTACATCCAGTTCCTTTAGCTCCTGCTCCAGAACCTTTTCTGTTTCTGTGCTGACATCCACATCATATCTTCCCAGCATCTCGTCACCTTTATACGCATATACGGTAACACCATCTGGATATGATGGATTCTTATCACCATTTACAGATTTTACATATGTAAGACTAACATTGATTTTTCCAGCCTTTGCAGCACGCCACTCTAAGATAGGAGCCGCAGCTTCAGAAGTATGGATGAAATTGTTTTTAATCTCAAGACCGCTTACACCACGCTGCGAATATTTTTCTCCATCAAAATTCTCAAGTCTCTGTGAACGACTTGGAGTCCCCGCAGAGCCATATCGATAAAACCAGCCATTCTTTCCCTGCTCCCCGAAATCACTTACGTTAAATGCGTTGTTAGTACGGTTTGGTACATCTACAAATTCAGGTTCTTCATACCCTTTTACATCAAAAACCTCTGGCCATTTTACTGATAGAAATGTAAGATCTGTTTCCTCTACCAAGTCTCCATCACTAAGATTATTAGCAACTGTCAAAGCAGCTGCTGCACCGCCACCGATAACAGCCACGCCTGCCAGTGCAAACAATACCTTTTTTGTGATTAGTTTTTTAACCACTTTTTTTACCATCTTTATTCCCCCTTACTTAAATACCTTAAACTCCTCCACAGTCATCTTTGACTTAATACTGAAGATTCCCCATTCCATACCCTGTGAAAGATACATACGCTCCGTAAATGCAATATCCCCATTTACATACATTGATACAACACCATCAGCTATAACCATCTTTACATCAAGCTGATCCATTTTTCCGAAATCATAATCTACATATGACTGTGGAACTTCTGCCATAATGTTGTCTGTGTTGTAAAACTCGATACGCTTATTTGCAGCATTGAATACAATATTAAGCTTGCCTACGTTTTCACTATCAAGATTAAAGGCGAAACCAAACATTCCATTTTCATCGAAATCTTTGATTTTGGCTTCCACAATATAGCTTCCAAGAAGACGCTTGAAGCCTGCCACCTCATAATCTTCTCCAGAAAACTCAAGCGAATCTCCATCAGCCTTAATTGACTCTGTCAGCTTTTCAGGTGAAGAAGAAATTTCATTTGTCATACCAGCTTCAATTTCATTTACCATTACAGGTCTAAGGCTGCCATCTTTTTCCTGAATCAGTTCATGAGTGACCATATTGCCACCCCAATCATACTCAGCATCATCGGCATGGCCTACCTTTGTACCGTTCCAGCCAACAACAAAAAGTCTCTCACCATCTGTTTCCATTCTTCCGGCATAGAAACCATTTCCATCAAAGAAATCTCTTGCAGGCTTTTTGAATCCTGACTTTAAATCATCTGTAACTCTATAGTGAACAAGTCTGTTTGGCCACTGATCAGAGAATGAAAGATACCATTTATTCTTATATTTAAGAAGTGTTGGGCACTCCATATTTGAATCTGTATCCATATCGTTTTCAAAGAATACCCCGTCATCCTTCCAGGTCTTTAAATCCTTTGAAGTGTACTTTGCAATCACACCAGTATTGTTGCTTCTTGTAGTAACAAGCATCCAGTAGCAATTTTCATTCTCCATATATAAAACGTATGGATCTCTGAAGTCATTCTTTGCATAATTCTCGTTTGCGTAGAAAGTATCCTCAGGTACCTTCTCCCAATTTTCAAGGTCATCGCTAATGGCATGCATCACAGCTTCCTTGGGTTCATATGCATCATTGTGACCTGTATAGAAAGCGTGATACTTTCCATTTTTATCTTTGATTTTTTTATCTGCTCCGTTACGCAGTAATAAATTCCATATAAGCGGATTATTTTTACTT
>JAFYYE010000350.1 GCA_017557715.1 Pseudobutyrivibrio sp. | reverse complement strand
TGGCTTAGAACTGAGTTTAAAGGAAGCAACATGGCAAACAAACCATATGTATACTGTCCAAAAACTTCTCGATTAAAGAAGTTGCCCCACCGTCCAAATATCTGTCCAATTACAACTCCAATAATACAAACATCCAAAACCTTAAGAAGATCATATCTTCTAATCTTGCAGAGTACGGCTACGCATGCTATGCCAGCAAGAACTCCTCCATAGATTGCCAGGCCTCCCTGACGAATATTAAATATATTAAGTAAATTATCTTTGTAATAGTCCCAAGCGAATAATACGTAGTACAATCGTGCTCCTATTACACCAACTATTATTGTAATAATACAAACATCGAGGAACTTATCCTCATCGAAGCCCACTCTAACAGCTTCCTTTAAAATAAAAGTAACTCCAACCAACATACCTATGGCAATAATGACACCATAAAACGCAATGAAAAAGGATCCTACATAGAATCCTTTTTCAATATTGTTTAATGTGATATGAAGATTGGGAAAAATAATGCTAGAACCCAATTTTTATGTCTCCTCTAATCTGCATCGCTAAATAACTGATAAATTTCAATCTTTAGCGCATCTGTATCGGTCATGCCCACAAAGATACAGCCGTATTCATACATATCCCCATCAAGCTTATTAGTACGAACTACCTTAAATACTGTATCAATTGTCTCTTTTGTCCAAATCTGAATCTTGGCATCAAAACATGCCCCGATTTCAAATTCGACACTTGGAACTCTGAAAGCTAAACCAGTTTTTGAAATATTGGTAACCTCAACCTCCATATATTTTACGGTGGTGATGTTGGCCTCATCAATGCGTTCGATTTCAACCTTGACGCCAATATCCAAGCGCTTACTTTTTCTTTTCTCCTCCATATACTCTTGCCTCCCAATACAAATAAGTTAGTAGTTAAATAACTTAAGCTTTAAGATTTACCCCCTTATCTTTAAGCTTCTGAATAATTTCATCAACTACCTCCTGCACTTCATCGTGAGTAAGTGTACGTTCGTCATCACCAAAGAGCAGTCTTACGGTAATTGACTTGCTATTTCCATCTGAATATACGTCAGTTACACCGACCTTCTTCAAGATTTCTTTAGCACTTTCTTTTATTGTATCATTTATTTCTGAAAATTTCTCGGCAATAAATGATAAATCTACTTCAATTGATGGATATTTTGATGGTTCAACGTATTTAATTGGTTCTGGATTGATTTCTGAAAGAGCTTCAACATCAATTTCAGCAAAAACAATAGCAGCTTTTTTATCAATCTTCTTTGAAACAAGTGGATGTGCTACACCAATTTCACCAATCTGAACACCATCAAGAATAATAGCATTAAGATTCTTTGGATGCTCATATGAGTGAGTAGCTTCAAGCTTCTTATATGTAAGAGCTTTATTTCTGATATCATCTACTGTCTCAGCTACCATATCGCGAAGCTCGAAGTAAAGTGTTTCAAGTGACTTAGTCTTAGAGAATAAAGTGATGCAAAGTTTCTTCTTCTCGTCGCAAAGTCCGTCAGCCTTTAATCCTTCAACCACACGACCTACTTCGAAGATGCCAAAATCAGTATCATAACCTGTGTTGTAATTTACCTGACAAAGCTGTGTAGGAATCATTGAACGTCTAAGTGTTTCGATGTTAGGGTTTGTAGAATTAGCAAGCTTAACGTTCTCTTCTACTTCCATTCCAAGCTTCTTATACTCATCAGCGTACTGCCATACATAAGAATGAACCTCGTGAAGTCTGAATCTCTTAACGAGAATATCCTTTATTCTATCCTCAACATTCTTCATCTCAGCCATACGCACTGGATAAAGAGGAGCTGATGTTGTAACTAAGTCGAAATTATCATATCCATAGATACGAGTGATTTCTTCGATAATATCTGCCTTTAAGCTAATATCCTTTGTTGCACGATATGATGGCACATCAACATGGAAATTGTTACCATCCTGAGTAACACCAAAGCCAAGTGATGTAAGCGTCTCAACGATGTGCTCGTTTGTGATTTCGATTCCTGTGTACTTATCAACAAAGTCCTTGTCGAAATCAAGTGCAACCTTTGGATAATGGAATGCATACTCATCTGTAAGAGCTGATACAACCTTAACCCCTGGATCAATTTCAAGAAGGAGCTTCATGAAACGTGCAATAGCAACTGTTGTCATCTCTGGATCAAGGCTCTTCTCATAACGAGCAGAAGCATCTGTTCTGTGTGCAAGGCGAACAGCACTCTTTCTAATAGAAGCCGCATTAAATGTTGCCGACTCAAGTGTAAGTGTTGTTGTATCTTCAACGATTTCAGAATCAAGACCACCCATGATACCTGCAATTGCAACTGGTGTATTGTCGTTGCAAATCATAAGTGTATTCTCATCGATGCTGCGCTCTACACCATCAAGTGTTGTAAATGTAAATGGCTTATCAAATCTCTTGATACGAATCTTGCCAACCTTGCGTGAATCAAAAGCATGCATTGGCTGACCCATTTCAAGCATAAGATAATTTGTAAGGTCTGTAAGAAGATTGATTCCTCTCATACCACAATAGTAGAGACGAATTCTCATATTCATAGGAGCAACATTCTTCTCAACATTTTCTACCTTAATAGAAGAATATCTCTGGCAAAGCTCATCCTCAATCTTCATATCAATCTTTTCAAGATTGTCGTACTTGCTTAAATCGATTGTAGGAAGCTCCTTAAGTGGACGCTTTGCAATAGTAGCGAACTCTCTTGCAATACCGTAGTGTCCCCAAAGATCAGGACGGTTTGTAAGAGATTTGTTATCAACCTCGAAGATAATATCGTCAATCTCGTATAAATCCTTGATGTCAGTACCGTTTGCTACGTCTTCAAGAATATCCATGATACCGTCATTGTTGTCAGAGATTCCGATTTCCTTCTCTGAGCAACACATACCATATGACTCAAATCCTGCAAGTGGTCTTGGAGCAATTGTAATATCACCAAGCTGTGCTCCAACCTTTGCAAATGCTGTCTTCATACCTACGCGAACATTTGGTGCGCCGCAGACAACATCTGTAAGCTTTCCATCACCTGCATCTACCTTTAAGAGGTGAAGTTTCTTTGACTCTGGATGCTCTTCTACTGATTTAATCTCAGCAACAACTACTCCAGATAAATCCTCACCCTTGTGGAATATATCGTTTTCAACCTCTGCTGTTGCAAGAGAGAACTTTGCAATAAGCTCCATCTTGTCGAGACCTGAAAGGTCAACAAAATCAGAGATCCAATTCATTGAAATAAACATTTACTAGTCCTCCCTTACTGCTCGTCATCTGTGAACTGAGCAAGACTGCTAAGATTGCCGCTGTTCAAATCACGAATGTCTTTAATACCATATTTCATCATTGCAAGTCTTGTGAGACCAAGACCGAAAGCAAAGCCTGTATATTTTTCTGAATCAATTCCGCCCTCTTCAAGAACCTTTGGATGAACCATACCACATGGGCAAAGCTCAAGCCATCCTGAGTGCTTGCATGAAGGACATCCCTTACCACCACAGTTAAGACAATTAATATCAAGCTCGAAACCTGGCTCCACAAATGGGAAGAATCCTGGACGAAGACGCACCTTAATATCACGTCTAAATACTTCTGAAAGCATAGTCTTCATGAAGTAGATAAGGTTTGAAATAGAAATATCTTTTCCAACCATAACACCTTCCATCTGGAAGAATGTATTTTCATGACATGCGTCTGTAGCTTCGTTTCTGAAGCAACGTCCTGGGAAAATAGCCTTAATAGGTGTGCCATTCTCAAGAAGCTGCTTTCTGTATTTTTTATAGATAGCATTCTGAGCAGCTGTAGTCTGAGACTTAAGGAGCTGACCATTCTCAAGATAATAAGTATCCTGCATATCTCTTGCTGGATGATACTTAGGGATATTAACAGACTCGAAACACTCGTAATCTGTAACCACCTCACTGTAATCTTCTACTGTAAAGCCCATAGACTTAAAAATAGTCTCACACTGGCGCTGTACAAGTGTAATTGGATGATAGCTTCCCTGCTCAAAATGCTCAGGAAGTGATATATCAAATTCAGGAACCTTGTCGATTTCGCGCTGAAGCTCAAGTGCTGCAAGTTCCTCTTTCTTCTCTGCAATCTTATCAGCAACGCTGTTTTTTAATACGTTGATTTTCTGACCAAACTCTTTTTTCTCTTCCGCTGAGAGCTTGCCCATTTCTTTCATGGCAGCTGTAACGCTACCCTTTTTGCCAAGATATGAAACACGAATATTTTCAAGCTCTTCAGAATTCTTGATATTCTGAAGCTCTGCCTCAAACTTGGCACTCAATTCAGTAATAATATCTACCATAGGTGGCCTCCCTAAAAAATTATCTCATTAAGACAAAAGTTTAACAGTTGAAAGTGTTAAATTCAATGTTACTATTCACAATTTTAAAATAATTAAAAATTATTCTGTCCAAATTTATTTGGTAAAGAATGTGGGTGGAGTTGCTGTGAATAGTAACATTCAACTACTGTAAATCAGTAATCATCATGGCATCTCCAAAGGAGAAGAATCTATATCTCTCCTTAACAGCCTGCTCGTATGCTGAGAGTACATGCTCTCTTCCTGCGAGTGCTGAAACCAGCATAATAAGTGTAGACTGTGGAAGATGGAAATTAGTAATTAGGCAATCGATTACCTTGAATTCATAACCAGGATAAATAAATATCTGTGTCCATCCACTCTTTGGTGCAAGTGGCTTTCCTGCCTCGGCAGCAGATTCGAGAGTACGTGTACTTGTGGTACCAACCGAAATAACTCTACCGCCATTAGCCTTTGTCTCATTTATAATGTCGCATGCTTCCTGAGTAATCTCATAATATTCAGAATGCATGTGATGATCTAAAACCTCATCCTCCTTGACTGGCCTGAATGTACCAAGACCAACATGAAGGGTAACTTCTGCAATCTTCACTCCCATAGCTTTTACTTCTTCAAGAAGCTCTGGGGTAAAATGAAGACCTGCAGTAGGTGCTGCCGCACTACCATCATACTTAGCATAGACAGTCTGATATCTATCTCTATCCTTAAGCTTATGTGTAATATATGGTGGAAGTGGCATCTCACCAAGCTTATCTAATATCTCTTCAAAAATACCATCGTATGAAAACTCAATGATACGATTTCCTTCATCAACAATGTCGATAATCTTTCCAATTAAAAGACCATCTCCAAAAGAAATTTCCATACCCGGACGAGCCTTTTTACCTGGCTTAACCAAGCACTCCCATTGGGTATCACTAAGTCTCTTTAATAGAAGAATTTCTACCTTTCCGCCTGAGCCAACTCTTGCTCCATATAAACGTGCTGGAATAACTCGAGTGTTGTTGATAACCAGGCAATCTCCTGGCTTAAGATATTCCTTAATATCATAGAAGTGACGATGTGCAATTTCGCCTGTCTTTTTATCCAAAAC
>JAFYYE010000349.1 GCA_017557715.1 Pseudobutyrivibrio sp. | reverse complement strand
CATCTCCCCAGCCAAAGCAGGTGAAAACGTTACCTGTGTACTCCTTGAATGCATCGCCTTTATCGTATGCCTCAATAAGTGGCTTTTGCTTCAGTGCCTCCTCATAATATTTCTTTTCGCCAGTGATCTCATACAGTGCACAGGCTGCCCAAAATCTATTTGAGTTATCCTCATTTTCTGGGTATTCTCCAGTATTAGATCCTTCGGCATTCTTGAATAATTTTGCCTCAGGATTCGCCTCCAGCCATGCATATGCTTTAATGGCACGCTCTAATAACAAATCCGCATATCCGGTATCGTATTTACGATATACAGAATTAGCCAGCGCAAAAATAGCTGCAATATCTGCTGTAGCAAGAGAAGATGTGCTAAACAAGAACAGCTCCTCCTTATCCTCCTCTGGCATGATAAATGGTGCATGACTAAAGGTTGTAACCTTGTGCCAAACACTTCCATCCTCACGTTGCATCTTCATAAGAAAATCCAGCTCTACCTTTGACTCTGCAAGAATATTCGGAAGAACTCCCTTATCACATTTTTCCTCAGGAATCTCAAATTTTACATCTAAAAGATTGTCAAAAAATCTAACTCCATATAAAAGATGTGCCAGTGCTACAGCACCTGCTGTTGAATAGCGACCGTAGTCTCCCGCATCATGCCAGCCTCCGCTTACATCTACAGGAGCAACATCCTCTCCGTATACAGTAGCCTTTGAAAGATGACATGGCTCATGATAATAAGCACCCGCATACTTCTTTTCAAGTCCATGACCACAGCGTAAATAGTAGAAGCACTTGCAAATATCATGCATTAATTTGTCATAAACATTTTCACTGATTTCAAAGCTTGCACTTGTAGCTCCTCCCGCCACAACCTTGAGCTTACCATTTCCAGCAGCACCACTAATATCACTGAAATCTGCCACAAATGTGTCTTCACCAGAAATATCATCCTTACCAAAATGGCTGGTTTTCCCTTCATAAACTGTATTGCCTGCCTCATCAACAAGCTTAAATTCTGGGGCACTAAAATTCAGTACTGCCTTCTTAGCTGAATTTGGCAGGAAACCCACTTGATTAACATATATTTTTTCCATAAAGATTTTTATCCCCCTTAAACGTTTTCGTACTTATAAATACTATAAAAAATCCCGTCGGGTAATTCAATACCTGACGGGGTAATTATTCTAAAAAAAGTTTACAATTATATTTCCTGTAGAAATTTCTTTGCCAACTGTACATCTGGTGAGTTTTCCCTGTAAATACCATAAACATCCCATTTATAAGCATCAACAATAGAAACCGCCTGTATTTCATCATCATCAGCAAAAAATCTTGGAACAATGCCTATTCCAATCCTGTTTTTTACAAGACTATGGAGGGTAACACCATCTCCTACCTTAGCTATAATTTCAGGATGAAAGCCATTCATGTGGCATGAATTAACCACATCATGATAAATGCGATACTTCTCGCTCATTGAAACAAGAGGTTCGTGCTTTATGTCTTTGATGCTAACCTCTTTTTCACCCCAAAGCCTATGCCCTTTATAAACATAAAGGACAATTTCGATGGATTTTATCAACTTGGAAACAAGCCCTGTAGCCTCTGGCTTTCCAACAACCAATCCGCAATTAATCTCGTCATTCAAAACCTTTTGCAGAATAGTGCTGTTTTCCTGCTCATCCCAGCTGGCTACAATCTCTGGATGAGATTTCATAAAGCTGTTTGCCGCTGGAATATCTATAACACGAATTGTCCCTGCTGCAAAACCCATCCTAAAACGCTTTTCTCTGTCACTTACTGCCTCGATTGCTGAAATTAGCTCATTAAGATCCTTAGTGATAATCTTAGATTTTTCGTAGAAAACCTTTCCTGTTTCAGTAGGCACAAAACCATCCTTTGTTCGTGTAAAAAGCGGTGTGCCGCACTCCTCCTCCAAGCTTTTAATCAGCTTGCTAAGCCCCTGTGGTGACAGAAAAAGCTTACTTGCAGCCGCCTGAAGATTGCGCTCCTCGTATACAGTTTGAAAACATTTAAAATTTCGCGTATTCATAAAATAATTTTAATATAAAAACTCCCGTCAGGCAACGGGCTGACGGGATATATATAAATTGGGGAGATATGATTTATATTCATGGGAAATGGTTTTATATAAATATAATTATAGGGTTTTGGTTTTATTAAAAAATGGTTTTGAAAAATTAAATATGGTTTGCAACCTCGAATGCATCCCAGATACCGTACATAATGTTAGATACCTGTCTTGCATCGCCAAGAAGATAAATTTCGTCCACATCATTCTTGTGCTGGTTGTAAAGTGTGTTCTCGCTAGCATAACCTACGCAAAGTACTACGCTGTCTGCATTAAGCTCCTTAGTATCATCGCCAACAGCTGCCTTAAGTACACCGTTGTTGTACTCAGTAACCTTAGCGCCTGTAACTACATCGATACCATTGAATGGGATAAGCTTTTCAAGCATTTCCTTGTTTGCTGAGCAAAGAGGTCCGTTAACTGCCATAAGCTTATCAAGTGCCTCAACAATTGTAACCTTCTTACCCTTCTGAGCAAGGTCAAGTGCAAGCTCGCAACCTACGAGACCTCCACCTACAACTACTACGTTGTCGCCAGTCTCCTTCTCACCGAGAAGAACCTGCTCTGCAGAGTATACCTTCTCATCATCGCCAAGTGAGAACATCTTTGGACGTGAACCTGTAGCAAGGATAACTGCATCAAACTGCTTATCAAGAATTTCCTTGTCTGTAGCCTTTGTATTAAGGTGAACCTCTACACCAAGGCGAACCATCTCATCCTCGTACCACTTAGCAAGAGCGATATCATCCTCCTTGAATGCTGGAGCGCCACCAGGGATAAGGTTACCACCGAGACGACTTGTTGCCTCATAAAGAACTGGCTCGTGACCTCTCTCTGCAAGTACGCGAGCTGCCTCACAACCTGCAACACCGCCACCAACAACTAGAACCTTTTTCTTCTTAACGATTGGGTTGTACTGATTAAGTCTTTCCTTACCAGCCTGTGGGTTAACAGCACAGTTGATAAGTGAGTATGTCTGTATACGACCCATGCAACCTTCCTGACAGCTAATACATGGACGAATCTGGCTAAGATTCTCTCTGCGAATCTTGTTTACGATATCTGGATCTGCAAGTGTAGGTCGACCAAGTGAAATCATATCGCAGATATCATTGTTTAAGCAGTCAAGAGCTGTATCTGGATTATCAACACGACCAGCCATGATAACTGGGATATTAACGTGCTCCTTTGTAATCTTAGCGAATTCCTTGTAAGGAGCCTTCTCCATATACATTGGTGGGTGATTCCACCACCATGCATCGTATGTACCTGCATCTACATCAAGGGCATCATACCCATACTTCTCAAGAAGCTTTGCTGCCTCGATACCTTCCTCGATGTCACGGCCCTTCTCTTCGAATTCTTCACCTGGAAGTGCTCCCTCACGGAAGTCCTTAACCATAGACTTAAGAGAAAATCTCATTGCAACTGGGAAATCCCATCCACAAGTCTTTGCGATTTCTTCACGGATTTCCTTAGCGAAACGAAGTCTATTCTCTAAGCTTCCACCGTACTCATCTGTACGCTGATTGAAGAATGAAATAGCAAACTGATCGATAAGGTAACCCTCGTGAACAGCGTGAATCTCAACACCGTCAAAGCCGGCACGCTTAGCATTGTAAGCACCCTTACCAAAGCTCTCCACAATTCCGTGAATCTCTTCTACTGTAAGTGGACGGCAAGTCTTGTCAAGCCATCTGTGTGGAATAGCTGATGCTGAAACAGGTGGGAACTCACCTAAGTTTGTAGGGATTGTAACACGTCCAAATCCGCCTGACATCTGTAAGAAAATCTTAGAGCCATATGCGTGTACACGCTCTGTCATCTCACGGCTAGTTCTTACGAACTGAACTGGATTGTAAGTAGAGTTTGGTGTGTTTGGGAATGAAGGCTTCTCCACCTCAGTGTCTGAGAAAGTAACACCTGTAATAATAAGACCGATACCGCCCTGTGCACGTCTTGTGTAGTAGTCGATACCTCTGTCATTCCAGCCACCTTCGCAATCGCCAAGACCAAGAGGTCCCATAGGAGCCATTGCGTAACGGTTCTTGATTTCGAGCTTACCAATTTTGATAGGCTCAAAAAGTCCCTGGTATTTCATTAATAATTTCCTCCTTTTACTTTTAACAAAACTATTATTTTCGCCAGAGCTTTGTTAAAAATTTGTCATTTATAGTTTCGATTTTACTCCTCGAACTTATTAATAACCATCAATAAAAAGTTGTCGAAGAACAACTAATTGTTTAGATACTGAAAAACACAAAAAAAGCCGCTTCAGATTTACACCTAAAGCAGCCTTATAATCATATAAAAATATTAAGCCTTTGCCAATGCCTCAAGCATAGCAACTGCACCAGCCTCATCAATTTCGCTGGAATCAATAATCAAATCAAAGTACTCGATTGAGCCCCATTTTCCACCATTAACATGAGTGGTGAAGAATTTCTCACGCTTCTTATCGAACTTCTTCATTGTCTCGTCAATCTTGCTCTCTTCGATTTTTTCGACGTTTTTAGCACGGTCACGGCGATATGAATCTCGTGCTGTGATAAATACCTTAAGAATCTTTTTATCCTTAAGAATCTCGCTGGCACCTCTGCCTACAAAGACACATCCAGGCTGCTCAGCGGCTTCCTTGATAATATCAACCTCAGTATTATAAATCTTCTCCTCCATGGAAGGATTATCACCTGGCGCATTGAAAAATGTCTTAACAGGGTTCTGCTCATCCATGCCTGAAACCACATCATAGTCCAGTCCCATACGTTTACAGGTTTCAACTACCACGCTGCGATCGTATAAACGATAATTCAACTTCTTCGCAAGCTGTTCAGCAATCTTGTGTCCACCACTACCATAAGTACGTTCAATGGCAATATAGTCATACATAATGAGCCCCTCCTTAATTTGAATCAAATTTTCAATACATCAGTTACTGTTATTTCCCCATCCTTACCTAAAAATACTATATCATACCCGTGATATGCAAGTCTAAAATCCCGCTGCCGACCACGATCATACCCAGCTCTTGGATCCTGCTCCAAAAGCTCCACAGCAGATTTTCTGATTTCCTTCGGAAGCTTCTGTAAAAGTTCCTGTGGAAAATCCACCTTTACCTGCGCTCCCTTTGAAAGCTCATCTGTAAAGCCTCCCCTGGCATCGGGATGAGCATCTGCATAAGGAATATATGGCTTGATATCATAAATAGGTGTGCCATCAAGCATATCCACACCGCTTACCACCAGAACTGGGCCATACGCTTCTGTGTCCTGTACCTCTATGAGCTCCACTGATGAAAGACCGATATTATTGGGCCTAAATGGCGCTCGGGTGGCGAAGACCCCCATATGCTTCTGGCCTCCCAGTCGAGGTGGGCGAACGGTGCCTCCCTCTAAGGGCTTATTCTTGGAAAATCCCCAGATGAGCCACAGATAGTCGTAATCCGT
>JAFYYE010000348.1 GCA_017557715.1 Pseudobutyrivibrio sp. | reverse complement strand
GTTCCCGTTAGTATGTTAACTACGATGAGTTCCTTGCCTTTGTTAAAAATCCTGGTGGAATATTTAATCCAGCGAATATTATAAATGGATATTGCTCTAATATTTTGATTGTACACAAACGGTAACAATTACTTCAATTTTTTAGGTTAGAATAGTTTCCAGTGGGAGTGTATAAGAAGGAGGAGTTATGGCATTTTTTCCAATGTTTATAGATTTGACTGGTGCAAATTGTTTGGTAATTGGTAGTAGTGATGCAGTTCTTCGTAGGTCTGACGCACTTTTGGATTTTGGAGCAAAAGTAAAGGTTGTGACCAAGGAAGAATTTACCCCTTCGCATTTACAAGGGCGAAAAATGGTACTTGTGGATACTGATGATGAGGAAATCAATCATCAGATATCTATGTTGTGTAAGGATGCTGGAATAGCAGTTAACATTGTTGGGCATCCATCACTTGGTACATTCAGCTTTCCTTCATATGTTCGTGAGGGAAATCTTGTTGGCGCGTTTTCAAGTAGTGGAAACAGCTCTGCGCTGGCAAAGTTTTTAGCTAATAAAGAAAAAGAAGTACTTACTCCAAAGCTTGGAGAATTAAATGAGATGCTGGGAAAATGGAAGCAGCCTATTGAGGAACTTTTCCCAATGAAGTCTGCCCAGAATAGCGCTTTTGAACAGCTCATAGATTATGCGCTCTGTTATGATGGCATACCTACAGATAGCGAAGTCGAAGAACTTCTGGCATCTATATCAATGACGTTATAGGAGAATAATAAAATGAAATATCCACAGTATTTACATAGCGGAGCGACGATTGGACTCGTCGCCCCTTCTTTTGGCTGTTCTTTCGAGCCTTACAAGAGTTGCCTTGACGCAGCCGAGACTCGATTTGAAGGAATGGGTTATAAAATTATTGAAGGTCCAAATTGCAGAAAGTCAGATGGAATAGGAATAAGCTCCTCTCCAGAGAATTGTGGAAGGGAGCTTACTGATTATTACTGTAGTGAAGATAATGATATGCTTATCGCCTGTGGAGGTGGTGAGCTCATGTGCGAGACCTTGGATTTTGTAGATTTTGAAAAGATTAAAGCTGCCACTCCAAAGTGGTACATGGGCTATTCAGACAATACTAATTTTACATTTTTACTGAATACAATCTGTGACACTGCAGCAATTTACGGACCGAGCATAGGTGCATTCGGAATGGAAATACTTGAGCCAGCATTGCAGGATACCATGGATATTTTTACTGGCAAGAGGTCTGAGGTTTCAGGTTATGATAAGTTTGAAGTGGAATCTTTAAAGGATGAGGAGCATCCATTTGTGGGATACAATCTCACTGAAAAGAAGGAGCTTCGTCTTTTTATGGGTGAGTCAGAGGTTAATCGTCTCCCAAAATTTTCTGGAATAATTACAGGAGGATGCTTGGATTGTTTGGCTAATCTTGTGGGAACAAAGTACGACCATGTGGCCGCATTCAATGAAAGATATAAAGAGCAGGGGATTGTGTGGTTCCTTGAGGCTTGTGACTTGAATGTAATGTCCATTCGAAGAGCGCTTTGGAATCTTGATAGAGCAGGCTGGTTTGACAATGCCAAGGGATTCATTATTGGGCGACCTGCGGCAGCATGGAAGCAGGAGATGATGGGATTGGATCAGTACAACGCGGTCACAGGAATCCTTGGCAAGTACAACGTACCTATCGTAATGGATGCAGATGTGGGTCATCTCGCACCCGCCATACCAATAGTATCAGGTGCGTACACCACCGTGTCAGCTTGTGAAAACATAGTGTTGAAGTATAATTGATAAGCTGTCAATAATCGTTGTCATTTGACAGTGGTGGATGAGGTGAATAATGACAATAATATTAGAAGACATCTGCAAATCCTATGGGGGAGCGCAGATTTTAGATAACTACAATCTTACAGTAGAGTGGGGTAGAGCCTATTGCCTAACAGGGCCTTGTGGCTGCGGTAAGTCTACAATCTTGAAGATTTTTATGGGACTTGAAAAGCCAGACAGTGGGCAGATTCATCGCATGGGAGATTATAAATATCCTACACTTCAGAGCGCCTATGTATCTCAGGCGGATGCAAATCTTGTAATGAAAAAGAATGCCATCTGGAACGTAAAAAAGGTTCATAGATGGGCAAGCAAGGGCAGAGCTATAGAGGAGCTTTCAAAGTTTATTCCAGCTGAAAGGCAGACGCTTCCTGTTTCTGAATTGACTCCAGTGGAACGAAGATTTGTAGAGATTGTAAGGGCACTATTCGTTCCAGCAGATTTCATAGTTTTAGATGAGCCATTTGAAGGCATGAATGAAGAAGAGCGGGAAAAAGCTAAGGAGTATATTTTAGAGATTCGTGGAACCCGTCCACTGCTTATGGCCACAAGAAATCCGGAAGGAATTGATTTTGCAAAGATTATTAAATTAGGCTGATTGCGGAGGATGAAATGGGTGTTAGAGAGGATATTAAGGAAGAATTATTAAAGCTTCAAGATATTGAGTATAGAGATTTTCAGTCTAAGCTTATTCCAACAGTGGGCGTGGAATACTTTATAGGTGTGAGAACACCAGATTTGAGGAAGCTTGCAAAGACACTTGCCAAACGTGATGACATCGATGAGTTTTTAAGTCAGGTGCCACACGATTATTTTGATGAAAATCAGCTTCATGCATTTATTCTCTCTGAGATGAAGGATTATGAGAATTGCGTGGAAAAGCTTCAGAGATTCTTGCCTTATGTTAATAACTGGGCTACCTGTGATCAAATGTCTCCAAAGGTTTTTAAGAAGCATAAGCAGGAGTTGTTGCCATTGATAGATAAGTGGCTGGCTTCTGGCGAAACCTATAGTATTCGATTTGGAATAAAGATGCTTATGGAACATTTCCTGGATGATGATTTTGATTTGTCTTATCCTGAGAAAGTGGCTGCAGTTCGCTCAGAAGAATATTACGTAAATATGATGATTGCATGGTATTTTGCTACAGCCCTTGCAAAGCAGTATGATGCAATTATCCCGTTTATTGAGAATAAAAAATTGGACCAGTGGTGCCACAATAAGGCAATCCAAAAGTCCATTGAAAGCAATCGCATTACTCCAGAACAGAAGGAGTATTTGAGAAGTTTAAAGATTAGATAACAAAAAAAGAAGGCTTAGAAAAGCCTTCTGAATGCTGGAATGATTTGTGCTACCACAACAGCCTTTACAAGATCTAGAGGTATGAATGGAATGAATCCTGTAAGGAATGCTGTTTTTAAATCATAGCTCATAGATGTTTTGAGCCAGAACATTCCAATAATATCGATAATTAAAACGCCGATGATGGCACACACTGTGTACCAGAGTCGGCTATATTTTTTGCCGCGAATGAGTGGAAGAACCACCATTACAATTGGATAAGCACAAGTGTATGCTCCATAAGGTGCAATCAAATATCCAATGCCGCTACCACCGCCGATGAAAACTGGCAAGCCTACCACGCCAAGAAGGAACCATACAAGGCTGATTAAGAATGATTCACCTACTGGAAAGAGAAGTGCTATAAGGAACACCATAAAGTTCATCATTGTAATCCTTGGTGCCATAGGTAGTGGAGTTGGTATGCTAAGGTATGCAGATATGCAAAGAATAGCTGCGAATAAGCTGCATAAAACCAAACGCTTTGTAGGCAGTAGCTGCTTTGAGTTTGTAGTAATGTTTGTGTTATCCATAATTTAGTCCCCCTAAGTAGTTTTTGAAATAACAATAATGATAATAATTGAGCAGATATTAATTGTCAACCTTTTAATTTTGAAAGGTTGACAATTATTTTTTTATAACTATCATTTACATAGATTATTATTTGTGAAGGGAGACTAACTATGGACATTAAAAAATTGACAGAAAGAATTATTGATGGGG
>JAFYYE010000347.1 GCA_017557715.1 Pseudobutyrivibrio sp. | reverse complement strand
TTTATCAAAACGAAGAAACAAACCACATGATTGAGTTGCATACATCGGTTTACGAAGATTTCGAAGGTAAGAAGATTGAGATGCTCAGGGCAGCAGAGCTTGAAGCACCATCAAAGCGAATCTACGTTGATATTGACGGAGAGCGCGTTCGTACCTTAGGTCACAACGAGCATTTGGTTTACCAGATGTTCCATATAATTAAGCATTTTATGCTTGAAGGAGCCAAAATCCGATTCTTCACAGATATCACTTTGTTTGTTAATCGTTATTATGACGAGCTTTCAAAGGAATATTTCTGGGATATGATGGATAAGCTCAACTATGGCTATTTCTGCGAGAATTTCATGACAATTTGTGTAGAATATTTTGGCATGAAACCGGAATTTTTAGCAGGCAGAAAAGCAAAGGCTTCCAAGGAAGTGCTTGAAGCCATGATTGTAGATTTTATTTATAAGGGAGATGAGTCTCAGCTTAGAAGTGAAAACTGGCAGCTAACAGCCACTTTGGAGCCTTATCTCACAGGGGAGATAACATCAGTTAATAGCAGCAAATCTGGACGTATCATTCGATTTATTTTCCCTAAGAGTAATGAGCTAGGTGAGCGATATACCTATGCGAAAAAGTATCCTGTTCTTTTACCAATTGCATGGATTCATAGATTTGGATACAAGATAATTTGGCAGCTTTTTGAGCGCCAGGAAGAGCAGTACACAGCTATGGAAAAAATGGAGGTTGTTGAAAACCGACTTGGACTAATGAGCAGCGTGGGACTACTAGACGAGGAGTAAAATGAGTAATTTTGTAAATTGGGCCAAGGATTGGCGAAATCAGAAGACCTATTTTGAGTGGCTAGCGGAATATACAAAGCCTTATCTGCCAAGAATCATTCTTATTTTGTTGATGGATTTGGCTGTGACACTTTTATCAACCGGTATGGCCATCGTATCAAAAAACATTATTGATAAAGCCACTGGAGGAAATCATATATTAGCTCTTTTGGGAGCCTATGCCACTATGATTATCCTGACATTGGCACTTGATATGGGTAGCCAGCTGATTTCCTTGGTATTAGATGAAAAATTTTCTTTCGGTATTAGAAAGCAGGTATATGAGCAGATTGTTCATGCATACTGGATGGAGATTAAGAGGTATCACACTGGTGATTTGATGACAAGACTTACAAGTGATGCTGGAAATATTGCTGACGGAATTATTTACACAGTTCCTACCATCATCAAGTTGGGTATACAGTTTTTGGTGGCATTTTTCACTATGCTATATTACCAGCCTGTACTTGCATTGGTAGCACTGATTATGGGACCAATAGCAGCACTTATAAGTATCGTACTTGGTAGAAAGCTTAAATACCTTTCTACAAGAGTGCAGGAATCAGAAGCAGCTTATCGCTCTTTCATTCAGGAGAGTATGGCAAATCTTTTAGTAGTAAAATCCTTTGCAAACGAAGAGTATTCAACTAAAAGGTTGGTGGAGCTTCGTGACGAGAGATTCAACTGGGTATATAAGAGAAGCCGAATGAGTATCTTTAGTGGCGGTGTAATGTCACTTAGTTTCCAAACGGCGTATATTATCGCATTTACCTTTGGTGCAATTTCATTATCATCAAATACAATCACATACGGAACAATGTCACTGTTCCTTGTATTGATTAATAGAATCCAGTCTCCAATTATTGGATTGGCACAGCAGATTCCAAAGATTGTTCAGATTTTTGCATCAGCTGAGCGTGTTATGGATTTGGAGAATCTTCCACTTGAGGAACAGAAGGAAGCTGTTCATGTGGAGGGCGCACTTGGTGTACATGTGGAGAATGTTACCTTTGGTTACGAGGAAAAAGAAAAGGTTCTCGAGGATGTTAGCTTAGATATAAAGCCTGGAGAGTTCGTAGCAATCGTTGGTGAGTCTGGTATAGGAAAGACTACTCTGATTAGATTAATAATGTCATTCATGAGCCACTATGGTGGTAATATCAACTTTTTAAATGAGGCGGGTGGCAGCATTCCGGCAGGGGCAGAGATGCGACAGTCACTGAGTTATGTGCCTCAGGGTAATACACTTTTCAGCGGAACCATTAGAGAAAATATTCGAATGGGAAAACTGGATGCTACAGAAGAGGAAATGATAGAAGCTCTTAAGATGGCAGCAGCATATGAGTTTGTTATGGAGTTGCCACATGGGCTTGATACAGTTATTGGAGAACGTGGCCACGGTATTTCTGAGGGCCAGGCTCAGCGAATAGCCATTGCAAGATGTCTTGTAAGAAAGGCTTCGCTTATTATATTCGATGAAGCAACATCTTCATTGGATCCAGACACAGAGATTGCGGTGCTTAAGGGATTGGAGAGCATTTCACCAAAGCCTACATGCATCATAATCACACATAGATTATCTGTATTGCCATATTGCGATAGACAGATAAAAATAGAGAACAAAAAGATAGGTTAGATGAGGGATTGAGTTTATGGAATTATTAGACAAGACAATTAAAATCGAAAAGAATCTTGATGTGACAGAGCTTGATGGCGAAAAGGTTATGATTGATTTTGACAGCGGCAAGTACTTTATGATTAAAGGCGCTGGAAATGACATCTGGGACATGATGAAAGATGACATCAAGGTAGAAACAATCATCGACAAGCTTCTTGAGGAATACGACGTTGAGAAGAAAGAATGTCAGGAATCAGTTTTTACATTCGTAAATCAGATGAAGGATTATG
>JAFYYE010000346.1 GCA_017557715.1 Pseudobutyrivibrio sp. | reverse complement strand
GTCCATCCTTCATTGATATATCCATAAGACTTAATGTGTAATCAAGGTCAGACAAGGCGCTATAGGAGCCATCCATGATTTCAAACATGTGAGGATTAAGATATGGCTCATTTTTCTTCATTAATGTAAGAAAAATAATGTTTTTAGTATTCTGTTTTGCAAAACTCACAGCCCTGGAATTTGGGGTGTAGTTCAGCTTTCTAATGGTTTCTTGCACTCTGTTAATAGTATCCTGCGAGATAGAACCTTTCCCATTAATGATTTTCGAAACAGTAGAGATGGAAACCCCAGCTTCGTTTGCAACATCTTTTATAGTTACACTCATAAACCCTCCCGTAAAAAAATGCACAAATTAAAAAAATTAGGATAGCGTTTTCCTACAAAATGAAAAGAAAATATCCTAATAAACATTGAAAATACATGTCTTGTGAATTAAATTTTATGTCATGAAAGATAAATAATCAACAAGCAAGGAAAAAGTTTCCTAAAATATATGCGAAAGGAATATGTATTTTGATATTAAGTGGTATAAGTCATGCACCTTTATCAAAGGATGCGTACATGGTTGCAGAAGATAGTCTTGTAGTATCGATAAAAGCGGCAAAGGGAGATTTAGCAAAAGTAGATTTATATTTTGGCGACAGAGTATGTCAGAAGGATCCAATAGATGTATTCAAAGTTGAGATGGAGCTTGTAGCTTCAGATATGGTAAACGATTACTTTGAATGTGAGATAAAGACAGATTATACAAGGGTATGCTATTACTTTGAGCTTACAGATTTTGCAGGTGAGAAGCTATTTTATGATGAATATGGTTTCTCACAGAGCATAAGTACTAACAGAACTCAATATTTCCAATTCCCTTATCTAAGAAAGGAGGATATGATTTCAATTCCTGAATGGGTAAATGGAATTGTTATGTATCATATCTTTCCAGATAGCTTTGCAGATGGAAAAAGAAGTATATCTTGTGAAGAAAAAAATATACAGGAGGGCAATATCCAGTATCACTCAAATTTAGGTGGAACCATTAAGGGCATTGAGGAAAATCTAGATTATATTGCTTCACTAGGAGCAAATTGCATATATATAAATCCTATATTTAAGGCAAACTCATATCACAAGTATGACACTGTAGACTATATGGATATTGATCCATGTTTTGGCACAATTGAGGATTTTAAGGAGCTTGTAAAAGCCTGTCATAGCAAGGATATTAAGGTGATATTAGATGGCGTATTCAATCATTGCGGCCCGGATTTCTTTGCCTTTAAGGATGTTCTAAAAAATGGAGAGAAATCAAAATATGTAGATTGGTTTTATAAGCTGAGATTTCCAATCGTGACAAAGCCTATTCCAAACTACGAAGCATTTGCATACGTGGCAGCTATGCCAAAGCTGAATACAGGAAATCCAGAGGTGGAAAAATACTGCTGTGATGTGGGCAGATTCTGGATTAGAGAATGTGGAATTGATGGCTGGAGAATGGATGTAGCCAATGAAATAAACCATGATTTCTTTAGGGCCTTCAGAAAGGCTATAAAGGAGGAAAATCCAGAAAGCTTTTTGATTGGGGAAATCTGGGAAGATTCTACTATATGGCTCCAAGGTGACCAGTTTGATTCAACTATGAACTATACCTTTACAAATATCTGCAAGGATTTCTTCGGAGCAGAAGAAATAAGTGTATCAACCTTTGACGCCAGAATTCATAAGATGAATCGCAGATATCCAAGGCAGGTTGCACTGGCGCAAATGAATTTTTTGGATACACATGATGTTCAGCGCTTTAAATCGGGCTGCAATTCGGATGAAGAAAGGCTGAAGCTGGCCCTTGCCTACATGGTATGTGCTGTTGGTATCCCATCAGTATTTTATGGAGATGAAAAGGGAATCGACGGTACAACAGAGCCTGAATATCGCAGCCCAATGGCATGGGATAGGCAAACAGAGTTGGAAGATTATTATAGACAGTTATTACAAATTCGACGAAGCACTAAAGCCCTCCAAAAGGGAAACTATAAAACAGTCCTATGTGATGATGAAAAGAAGCTGTACATGTTTTCAAGGACTTATGAAGACGAAACAGCACTCATCATTTTTAATATGGGAAATAATGCGGAAGAAGTATCAATTCCAAATTATTTAAATCAAGGCTGGATAAATGCATTATCAGGGAAGGAGGAAGCAGGAAAACAAATAGGTGTTGAAGGAAGAACAGCTTTGATATTAATTAAAAAAGGGAACTAGTTAACAGCAAAAAGAGGAGAAGAAATGAAAGCAAAAAGAGTATTAGCAATTTTACTTAGTGTTTGCACAGTTTCCAGCGGATTAATTGTGAAGGATACTAAGGCAGAAGCAGCAGATTCCCTGCAGGGGGAAAGTGTTTATCAGATTATGGTAGACAGATTTTACGATGGAGATCCATCAAACAATGCTAAAGGGGAAGCATTTAGAACAGCGGAATATATAGAAGATGATTTCCGATATATGCACGGCGGTGATTGGCAGGGAATCATTGATAAAATTGATTATATAAAGGGAATGGGATATACAGCAATCTGGATTAGCCCAGTTGCAGACCCACAGCTTTGGGGGATGCCGGATTCAACAGGAAAGCAGTGGCCTACAGCATATCATGGCTACAATGTTTATGATCCAAACAGAGCAAGCAGATATTTTGGAGCAAGCAATGCCGAGGAAAGTGAAAATAAGCTAAAGGAGCTTGTGAATGTATGCCATGCTAATGGGCTCAAGGTAATAATTGATGTGGTTCCAAACCATGTAGGTGATTACATCCAAGGCACAGGCGGAAATGCTCACTATATTTCAGGTGGAAATCTAAAGGAAGGTACACAGATTAAACCGGCTGCACCATTTGATAACATTTCTTACTATCATAATAATGGTGATATAGATTTTAGCTTTGAGCACCCACACGAGCCTTGGAAAACAGCATATCTTGAGGACCATGATTTAGGTGGATTGGATGATGTTGATTTAGATAACTATGCAGCTAAAAGTACAATGTTTAATTCTATTGAGTATTGGATAAAGACAACAGGCGCAGATGCAATTCGCGTGGATGCAGCTAAGTGTATGAAGCCATCAGATATCCACGAGCTTCAGTCTAGATGTGGGGTAACATCATTTGGCGAGAACTTTGATATGTGCCCTGAGTTTGTGGCACAGTGGGTAGGAAGCAATGCAGAGGATGGAATGCTTGACTTCCCATTGTTCCAGGCAATTGTAAATGATTTTGCATACGGACAGAACTTCAACAATACATCAGAACTTTCAATTCAGAAGGTATTTGATAGTGATGGAGTTTATGGAGGTAGAGCAAATAATATGGTTACCTTCATTGATAACCATGACAGAAACAGATTCCTTACAGAAGCAGGTGGCAATGTTGCGAAAATGCAGAATGCATTAACATTCATCTTTACATGCCGTGGCGTTCCTGTAGTTTTCCAGGGTACAGAGCAAAATAAAGGTAATGCAAATGGTCAGATTATCAACGGAATTGCTGACACCTGGAATAGATGGAGCATGGTAAAGAAGGACATCAATGGAAATGTAATTACAGATTACTTTAATAAAGATACTGATACATATAAGCTTATTGCCAGACTTAACAAGGTAAGACAGGAAAACCCAGCTCTTCAGTATGGTACTCAGCGCGAGATGTGGACAGCAGAGCATTACTATGCATTCTCTAGAAGAATTGATTCTGGAGAAAGAGAAGGCGAGGAAGTCATCTGCGCATTCAATAATGCTGGATATACAATAACGAACAATATGCAGATTAGAAAAGAAAGCTCAATTAAGCCTGGTGATGTGCTTGTAAATGTTTTCGATTCTAACGATAGAGTTACTGTTTCTAAGGACAGCAAGGTAGAGGTTTCAGTAAATGGAAACTCAAATAAGATATATAGAGTTGAAAAGGGCGAAGAAAAACCTGATGAAGAGACAGTAGAGGTATCCTTCAAGATTAAGAATGCCGATACTTACTGGGGACAGAACGTTTATCTTGTAGGGGATTGCGACGAGCTTGGTAACTGGAACACAAATGAAGCAGTAGGTCCTGGAAAGTGCCCTAATTATCCAACATGGGAGGTAAATGTAAAACTTCCAAAGAATAAGAGAATCGAATTCAAGGCTATTAAAATTGATGATAATGGAAATGTCGTTTGGGAAAATGGTAATAATAGAGTAATTGAAACAGGCGATAGCGATATGAACTACGAATTTGATTTCTAAATAGTAAGAGCCACCATTAATTGGTGGCTCTAATATAGTTGTATAGCATAAGTGAAATCTTAACAGTTATAGCATCAGAAAATTTCCTTACATCATAGCCAGTCAGGTCTGCAAATTTATCAAGCCTATAAATCAATGTGTTTCTATGGATGAAGGTTTGGCGTGCTGTTTCAGCAAGGGATAAATCATTATCAAAGAAAGCATTGATAAGAGATAAGGTTTCTTCATCTATTTCTGATAAAACGTCAACAGAAATATGTTTAGTTAAATAGGCTTTTATTTCATTCGCAGGAACATTATATAAGAGTCTACCGAGCCCTAAATCTTCGTAGCAATAAATACGACCATGGCTATTGAAAGTGTTTCCTATCTCCATAGCTGTTATTGCATCATTATATGCGTAAGGTAACTCTTTGAAGGATTTGACACACTTACTATAACTCAGCTTAAATGAGGTAAAGGCTTCAGTTTCAAGCATATCCAAGTATGAGTTGGCAGTTTGAACAATTTCATCTGAAGTAGGTTCTTTATCAAAATTTATAACAATAGCAAGATGTTTTGAGTCCATTTCCAAAACAACATCCTTTGAATCAGGAAGAAGGCTTTTCAATAGAGAAACAGCCTCTTTTTTCCATTCTGTATTACTTTCAAGATAGAATATCTGTCTGAGATGCTCTTCATCAATATGGAATCGGCTTAATGAAGAAAGTGCATCAGAATAAGCTAATTCTTTTGAAAGAAATAATCGATATAATCCAGTCTTTGAATCTATAACATTGAAGTGAACAACGAGCTCTTTGAGCTTATTTATAATCTCGTCCTCAGATAAAGAAGAGTCAGTTATATCAAAATTAATTCCAGTGGCCTTATTAAGTTGATCTAGTAGTTTGTTTTTCTTATCTTCAAAATCCATAAAAAAGAGGTACCTTTCAAAAAGATACCTCTAATTATAGTCTATTAAGCTTTTATTCGCTATAGATTAGTTAGCAATTGTAAGCTCTGTATCCTTATCGAAGAAGTGAGCCTTCTCCATATCAAGAGCAAACTTAACTGTGTCGCCGCCTCTAGCTGTTGTACGTGGGTCAACACGTGCTGTAACCTGAGTTCCAGCATAATCGAAGTATAAGTAAACTTCAGCACCGAGAAGCTCGTATACAGAAATCTTAGCTTCGATTACAGAGTGTGCCTGTGTATCAACATAGATCTGTGAATCATGAATATCCTCTGGACGAATACCAAGGATAACTGTCTTTCCACCGTAGTTCTTCTCAGAAAGAGCCTTAACCTTTGCAGGTGGAATCTGAAGGCTAGCACCATTAACCTGGATTGATGTGCAATCTGCACTAAGTGTTCCCTCGAGGAAGTTCATCTGTGGTGAACCGATGAATCCAGCAACGAAGAGGTTGCATGGCTTCTGGTAAAGGTTAGCTGGTGTATCAATCTGCTGAACAACACCATCCTTCATAACTACGATTCTTGTACCAAGTGTCATAGCCTCTGTCTGATCGTGTGTAACGTAGATCATTGTTGCTCCAAGTGAATCATGAAGCTTAGAAATCTCAGTTCTCATCTGAACACGAAGCTTTGCATCAAGGTTTGAAAGAGGCTCATCCATAAGGAATACCTTAGGATTACGAACGATTGCACGACCCATAGCAACACGCTGTCTCTGACCACCTGAAAGAGCCTTTGGCTTTCTGTCAAGAAGCTTCTCAAGGTCAAGGATTCTAGCTGCCTCACGTACCTTCTTATCGATTTCGTCCTTTGGTACCTTGCGGAGCTTAAGGCCGAATGCCATGTTATCATAAACTGTCATATGTGGATAAAGAGCGTAGTTCTGGAATACCATTGCGATATCTCTGTCCTTAGGCTCTACGTCGTTCATAACCTTTCCGTCGATTACGAGCTCACCTGAAGAAATCTCCTCAAGACCAGCAATCATACGAAGTGTTGTAGACTTACCGCAACCAGAAGGTCCTACGAAGATGATGAACTCCTGATCCTTAATGTCAAGATTGAAATCCTTTACAGCGTGGAAGCCGTTTGGGTATTTCTTATTAATGTTTTTTAATTGAATGTCTGCCATAATAAAATCCTCTCTTTTGAAATTCTATTTCGGGTTACCCCCATCAACTAATAAAGATTATAAAAAATGAAGAAATTGTGAACAATGTTAGAATAACCAAAAAATACAAAAAACTTTCGGTATTTTAACAAACCAATGTGAAATGTGCACAATGTAAGAAAAGAGTTTTTGGTCAAATGCGATATACTTCCATTAATAATTGCTTATTATAAGAAATTATATGGTATAATACTTGATAACTATGGAGAATAAACGTGCTATACCTTCAAGAAGGAAAACGTTTAATTTGGGAGAATTGAAATGGAAGCACTAAAATATAGGAATCGTTTAAAGCGGTATCTGAGATTTCCTCTTTACATGCTTGTTATTTTTTTAATGGGCTGTATCGCGGTAAGCTTTGTAAATACAAAAATTGCAGGAGCTATGACTATTTTCGTAGTCATCTATGGAATTGTTGCTCTAATCTATTACAAAGCTAATCTTAAATCTTTCAAAAATACAATAATTGAATATGCAGTACATTATGGAACTGTTCAAAGGGAGCTCATTAAAAACTTCAGACTTCCTTATGTTCTTCTTGATTCTACAGGCAGAATTATGTGGATGAATGAAGAGTTTTGTAATCTTGTTGATAAATCAAAGACTTACAACAAATCAATCACCACTATCTTCCCTGAGATTACTCGAGAAGGAATTGACCACGCTAAGGATGATAATTTCGATCTCCACATCGAATATAACGAGAGAAAATATCTCGCGAGCCTTCAGCGATTAGACATGACAGAACCATTATCTGGAAGCAGTATTCTTGCGAATTTTGACGGAAGCGAAGATGGTCTTGTGGCAATCATTCTTTTTGATGAGACTGATGTGCAGGAGACAAAGGCGAAGATTAATGACCAGGCAATGGTTATGGCGCTTCTTTATATTGATAATTATGATGAAGTATTTGACCAGGTAGAAAACGCTAAGCGTTCGATGCTTCTTGCGTTACTTGATAGAAAGATAAATAAATACTTTGGTGAAGGTGATGCGATTGTTCGTCGTCTTGAGAAGGATAAGTATATCATCACATTCCAGCGCAAGTATTTAGCTGCATTTGAAGAAGATAAGTTCTCACTGGTGGAAGATATTACTTCTATCAAGATGGGAAATGATAGAGATATTACAGTTAGTATTGGTGTTGGTCTTGGAAGTGACAGCTACACACAGAATGCCCAGTATGCCCATATGGCGATTGACTTGGCATTAGGACGTGGTGGATGTCAGGTTGTTGTAAAGAATGGACAGAGCGTTTCTTACTATGGCACACATGGTAAGGAAGTGGAGCGTACTACTCGTGTTAAGGCAAGAGTTAAGGCACAGGCTCTTAGAGAGCTTATGGAGTCACGTGACAGAATTATTGTTATGGGTCACAACCTTTCAGATGCAGATTGTCTTGGTGCTTCAGTAGGTGTGTATTGTGCTGGTCGTGAGATTGGTAAGCC
>JAFYYE010000345.1 GCA_017557715.1 Pseudobutyrivibrio sp. | reverse complement strand
GCCATTCTCATAGAAGATCCAATCATATGTGGAAGTCTAATGTGAAGTCCGTTAAGTGTAATGTGAATGGAACACCTAAGAAGTTATATGTATGTACTTCTTGTTTACGTTCTGGCAAGGTTGAGCGTGCTTAATCTTACATGACACGATATTGAAAGTCACTCGAAAGGGTGACTTTTATTTTTGCTCAGATTAGTATATAATTACTTCATCATGAAGTATTATGCGAATTTGGAGGTTAAATATTATGCAAGGTCAAATGGAAACAGAACTTGGTAAGATTGTTATAGACACAGATGTAATTGCGACCTATGCTGGTTCAGTTGCTGTTGAATGCTTCGGCATTGTTGGTATGGCAGCTGTTAATATGAAAGACGGCTTGGTTAAGCTTTTAAAGAAAGATTATTTAAATCATGGCATTAGCGTTTCTATAGATGAAAACAATGCTATATCATTAGATTTTCATGTTATAGTTTCATATGGTGTTAGTATAGAAGCAGTTGCAGAAAATCTTATTGAAACAGTTAAGTACAAAGTATCATCATTTACAGGATTAAATGTTGATACAATCAATATATACGTCGAAGGCGTACGTGTTATCGACTAAGGAGGCAATATATAGTGGAGATCCAAACTATCGATGCGTCTTTGTTAGCAAAGATGTTTCTTTCGGGAGCTAAGAATCTCGAAGCTAAAAAAGAGTGGATAAATGAATTAAACGTTTTCCCTGTACCTGATGGTGATACAGGTACTAATATGACAATGACTATCATGTCTGCAGCTAACGCAGTTTCTGAGCTTAAAGATGCAGATATGAAGACAGTTGCAAAGGCTATTTCTTCTGGTTCACTTCGTGGTGCCAGAGGTAATTCAGGTGTTATTTTATCTCAGCTTTTCCGTGGTCTTACAAAGGTTATGGGCAGCTACGATGAAGTTACTGTAGAGATTTTGGCCGAAGCTTTTGAAAAGGCTGTACAGACAGCATATAAGGCAGTTATGCAGCCAAAGGAAGGTACAATTCTTACAGTAGCACGAGGTGCCGCTGACAAGGCTCAGGAAATGAAGGGAAAGACTGACAACATCGTAGAGTTTGCAGAAGCAGTTATTGCAGAAGCAGAAGATGTTCTTTCTAAAACACCAGATATGCTTCCTGTTCTTAAGCAGGCAGGTGTTGTTGATTCCGGTGGACAGGGTCTTGTATGTGTTCTTCAAGGTGCATATGATGCTCTTATCGGTAAGGAAGTTGATTATGAGCCAGTAGCAGCAGGCGAAACAGTTGTAAAGGCCGCTTCAAAGGTTAAGACTACTGTTGAATTCGTTATTGAGTCAGATAAGCCTCTTGCAACATATCAGATTAAAGAGATTAAGTCTAAGATTGAAGCTCTTTCTGTAGGAAATGTTATCGATTTAAAAATCGGAGATGAAGATACTACTGCTAAAGAAGAAGCGAAGGCCGCTCCAGCTGAGCCAGCTAAGGAAATGGGCTTTGTTTCTATTGCAACAGGCGAAGGTCTTACATCTATATTTACCGAGCTTGGATGTGATTATATGATTCCAGGCGGTCAGACTATGAATCCTAGTACAGATGACATTCTTAGCGCTGTAGAAAAGGTTAATGCAAAGACTGTATTTGTATTACCTAACAATAAAAATATCATCCTTGCTGCAAATCAGGCAGCTGCTATCTGTGAAGATAAAAAGATTGTAGTTATCCCTACAAAGACTATTCCACAGGGTATTACAGCTCTTATTTCATTTGATGCAGATGCAAGCGTTGAAGATAACGAGTCTAACATGACTGAAGAAATCAAGAATGTTAAGACTGGTCAGGTAACATACGCTGTTCGTGATACAATGATTGACGATAAGGAAATCACTAAGAATGACTGGATGGGAATGGGCGATTCTGGACTTCTTTCAGTAAACGCTGACATTTCTGTTGCTTTCAAAGAAATGATTGATGAAATGGTATCTGAAGATTCTGCTGTAGTTTCTATTTATTGGGGCGAAGGCAGTGATCAGGAAAAGGCTGAAGCACTTGGAAAAGAAATCGAAGAGAAGTACCCAGATCTTGAGGTTGAGATTTCAGAAGGTGGTCAGGCCGTTTACGCATACATTGTTTCAGTGGAGTAATTATTGTTATGGATTTGTTGTCACCAATTGACACTATTAAAGGTGTGGGAGAAAAGACAACTAAATTATTGAATAAGTTAGGAGTATATACCATCGAGGATATACTCCTTTTTTTTCCACGTACATATTTAGTTTATCCAGAACTACAAGCACCAGATAAGGACAGTGTTAATTCATTAATTAGTATCTCAGGAAGAGTCAAGACGTCACCAAAAGCATTTCGTTCAAAAAATAGAATGGATATACTTTCGGTCACTGCTTTTGCTGGCGATATTCCTGTAGATATGGTTTGGTTTAATTCAAATTACCTTAAAGGAACTTTTGAGCCAGGTAAAATATATATATTCTACGGAAGACTGGTGTTTGATAAAGGTCGATTCAAAATGTCTCAACCAGCCATATTTGAGCCTGAGAAATATCTTGAAATAAAAGAACAGATTCAACCAATCTATCCTCTTACTAAAGGGCTTGGTAATACCACAGTCGTTAAAGCTGTTAAAGAGGCGCTTTCTCATTGCAAAATATCAGATAATAGACTTCCAAAGTATCTAGAAGACAAGAATGGTTTTATGGCTTATTCAAAGGCGATAAACACTTATCACTTCCCAGATAATTTCGAAGATTTAGTAGCAGCCAGAAAACGTCTGGCTTATGAAGAGATGTTCTTTTTTATTCTAAATTCCAGATTACAGGAAGATAGAGCAGTCTCATTCCCAAACAAATTCAATATTAACCATCACAAAGAAACTGATGAGTTTAAAGCTGGATTGAAATTTTCATTAACAAAGGATCAATCCAATGTATTAGAAGATATTCAATCAGACTTAATGGGAGAGTATGTTACTCAAAGACTAATACAGGGTGATGTTGGTAGTGGTAAGACTATTGTTGCATTTCTTTCAATGTTTGATGTTGTGTTATCTGGCTATCAGGCTGCCATAATGGCTCCAACCGAAGTCCTCGCCAAGCAGCATTACGAAACTTTTTGCGCTTGGGTTAAAGAATCTGGTCTAGATATTCCTGTTGCATTGTTTACAGGCTCAATGAAAGTTTCGGAAAAGAAAGCCATGCAGAAGCTTGTTGATGAAAATCAGGCCTGCTTCATTATTGGTACCCATGCCTTGATTTCTGATGGAAGAAAATTTGGAGATTTAGCACTAGTTATTACAGATGAGCAACATAGATTTGGCGTTCAGCAAAGAGATAAACTTTCATCAAAAGGAAGCCATCCTCATATAATTGTCATGTCTGCTACGCCTATTCCAAGAACTTTGGCAATGATATTGTATGGCAACATGCATGTTTCAACTATTAAAGAATTACCAGCCAATAGATTACCTATTAAAACTTGTGTAATCAAGGAAAGTATGCGCCCTACTGCCTACAAATTTGTTTCAGACGAAGTAGAAAAAGGACATCAGGTATATATTATCTGCCCTTTAGTTGAAGCATCAGAAACTACAGAAGCGCAAAATGTCATGGATTATAGCAAGAAGCTTAAAGAATATTTTAAGGATCAATATTCGATTGGCGTATTACACGGAAAAATGAAACCCGCTGAGAAAAATCAGGTTATGGCCGAATTTGCTGAACATAAAACTCAAATTTTGGTTTCCACAACGGTAGTAGAGGTTGGTGTTAATGTTCCGAATGCTACTGTAATCATGGTAGAAAATGCTAATAGATTCGGTTTGGCAGCTTTGCATCAGCTCAGGGGCCGAGTGGGACGTGGTGATGCTCAAAGCTATTGTATCCTTATGAATGAAAGCAGGGATGACAAGCAAAGTGATCGACTAAATATAATGCTAAAATCAAACGATGGATTCTATATAGCAAAAGAAGATTTAAGACTTCGCGGTCCTGGAGATTTATTTGGAGTTCGTCAAAGTGGGGAATTTAGCTTTAAAATAGCTGATATTTATCAAGATGCAGATGAACTAGAATTAGCATCATCCGATGTTGATTTAATATTAAAAGAGGACCCAGCTCTGGAAAATAATCCAGACCTAAGGTCCACATTAAATCTATTCTTGGCTAATCAGTTTTACGTGCTCTAATGTCGGAGTTACAACCATAGAATAATTTGTATAATAAACTACAAAGCCTGCTACAGCGCTAGCGGGCTTTTTTACATTCTTCTTTTGAAGATAATCTATTTCGACTTTATCAGTATCTCTTCCTGAAGAATAATATGCGGCCAGTTCTGCAGCGTATTCATACGAACTATCTGGAAGCTCCTTACCATTTGTTTTAACGATAACATGACTTCCATGAATCTTTTTTGTGTGGAACCACCAGTCATTACCAGTGGCAAATTTAAATGTAAGTTCATCATTTTGATAGTTATTCTTGCCCACATAAATATCGAAACCATTATCATCAACAAAATGGAGTGGCTTGCTTTTTTTAGATTTTTCTTTCTTATTTCCAGAATGCTTTTTTATAAAGCCATGATCTGATAATTCTCGTCTTATATCTGCTAAATCAGTCTCTGTTTCAGCTATATTAAGAGCAGCCTCAATTGATTTTAATAATTCTAATTCCTGTTCCGACTGCTGAATGTAAGTATCTAATGCCTCTGCAGTTCTTTTTAACTTTGCATATTTATCAAAATATCTCTTTGCATTTTCAGAAGCTGAGAAGTCCGGATCAAGCGGAATAGTAAGCTCTTCGTTGTTATAATAATTTGTTACTGTTATAGATTTATCCTTTGGTTTTGCTTCATACCCATATGTATGAAGGAGTTCACCGTATATCTTGTATTTATCACGTTTTTCAGTGTCTTTAAGCTGTTTT
>JAFYYE010000344.1 GCA_017557715.1 Pseudobutyrivibrio sp. | reverse complement strand
GCGAGGAATTTTAAAATGATATATTTTGATAATTCGGCAACAACAAAATGTTCCGAAGAAGCAGTAGCTATAATGAATAAATGCCTTTTGGAGGATTACGGTAATCCATCATCTCTTCATGGAATGGGAGCAAAGGGCAAGGATTATTTAAAAGATACAAGAGATATTATTTCTGGAATATTAAAAGTACAGCCTAAGGAAATTTATTTCACGTCAGGTGGTACTGAGGGCAATAATCTTGCTATTAAGGGCGGAGTAGCTGCTAAGAAGCGTCGCGGTAATCATATCATTACTACAAAGATTGAGCATGCTTCTGTACTTAATCCATTTAAGGATTTAGCTAAAAAAGAAGGCTTTGAAGTTACTTATCTTGGTACAGATGAATATGGCGTTATTGATTTAGAAGAATTGAAGGCATCGCTTAGAGAAGATACCATTTTTGTTTCAATAATGATGGTAAACAATGAGATTGGTGCACTTCAGCCAATAGCAGAAGCGGCAAAGATTATTAAGGATTACAATAAAGAAATACTTTTCCACGTTGATGCTATTCAGGCTTTTGGAAAGCTTAAGATTCTTCCTAAAAAGCTTGGCATTGATATTCTTACTGTCAGTGGACATAAAATCCATGGTCCTAAAGGCTCAGGATTTATATATATAAATGAGGATATCTACAATATTATGGTTCCTCAGATTTTAGGCGGTGGACACGAGAGAGGAATGCGTTCTGGTACAGAAAATGTTCCTGCTATTGCGGCTCTTGGTATTGCTGCAAAGACTGCTTACGATAATCTTGACGAGAATCAAAAACACATGTATGCTATGAGACATCGTTTGATTGAAGGCGTTTCAGCAATTTCTGGTGTGAGTGTAAATGGTCACAAAGATGATAATAGCGCACCGCAGATTGTTAGCGTTTCAATTAAAGGTAATCGTACCAGAGCACAGGTTATTTTGAATGCTCTTCAGGATAATTATGGTATCTACGTATCGGCTGGTTCTGCTTGTTCATCCAACAAGCCAGCAATTAGCGAGACATTAAAATCAATTGGTCTTGAAAAGGACTTACTTGAACGTACAATTCGTTTTAGCTTCTGTCCAGAAAATACAATGGAAGAGGTCGAAGAAGCTATTAAGGCACTCACTGAGTTAGTGCCAATGATGCAACTATAAGTTTATAGATAAGAAAGGTTGTTATGACATATCAAGCATTTTTAATTAAGTATTCTGAGATTGGTGTTAAGGGTAAAAACCGTTACGTGTTTGAAGATGCTCTTGTTCGCCAGATAAAAAGATCTCTTTACGAGGTTGATGGAAATTTCATAGTAAAGAAGCAGAGTGGTCGTATCTTTATTTCTGTTGAAGGAGATTACGATTACGATGAGGCTGTAAAGGCTTTACAGCATGTTTTCGGTATTAGCGCTATCTGCCCTACAGTTGTCGTTCCTGATGAAGGATTCGATAAGATGGCAGAGGCTGTAATTAAGTATGTTGACGAGGAGTTCGCTGATAAGAACTTCAGTTTTAAGGTTATGGGACGTCGTGCAAATAAGCAGTATCCTATGACTTCTATGGAAGTTGCTGCAGAGATAGGCTCACGTCTTTTGGATGCCTTCCATGAAATGCACGTTGATGTACATACGCCAGATAAGATTATTTACGTTGAGGTTCGTGAGAATATTGCTATCTATTCTACAGAGATTCCTGGGCCTTGCGGAATGCCTGTAGGTACAGCAGGAAAAGCTATGCTTCTTCTTTCAGGTGGTATTGATTCACCAGTTGCTGGTTATATGATTTCAAAGCGTGGCGTTACACTTTCAGCTACATATTTCCATGCACCACCTTATACTTCTGAGCAGGCTAAGCAGAAGGTAGTAGATCTTGCAAAGCTTGTAGCAAAGTATTCAGGACCTATCGATTTACATATCGTTAACTTTACAGATATTCAGCTTTATATCTATCAGCAGTGCGCTCATGAGGAGCTTACAATAATCATGCGCCGTTATATGATGAGAATTGCTGAGCATTTTGCCAAGGAAAATGATTGTCTTGGACTTGTTACAGGTGAGTCTATTGGACAGGTTGCATCACAGACAATGCAGTCTCTTAACTGCACAAATGCTGTTTGCTCGCTTCCTGTATATCGTCCACTTATCGCTTTTGATAAGCAGGATATTGTAGATATCTCAGAGAAGATTGATACTTATGAGACATCTATTTTGCCTTACGAGGATTGCTGTACAATTTTCGTTGCTAAGCATCCTGTTACAAAGCCAAAGCTTGAGGCTATTGAAAAGCACGAGCATAATCTTGATGAAAAGATTGATGAGCTTATGCAGGCTGCAATTGATTCAGTGGAGATTATCAAGGTAAAATAATGAAAATAAAAAAGACCAGACGATAAGTCTGGTCTTTAGAATTACTACTTAATGTAATAAGGATTAAACGATGTAATCCTTTAATGTAGACATTACGTCTTCTGCATCGCCATCAGCGTGAACAGTAAGATCGATTGGCTTAGATAAGTCGAGTGATAAAATACCCATGATAGACTTAGCGTCAATCACATAACGTCCACTAACAAGATCGAAATCATAATCAAACTGGCTGATTGTGTTAACGAATGACTTTACCTTGTCAATTGAGTTAAGAGAAATCTGAACTGTTTTCATTTATATGCCTCCTCCATGAAATTTATGTTTAAATACAAATTTATACTAAATCAACAATGCCTAAAAGTCAACAAACTCTTAGATTTTTAACTAATTCAGAAAGGTTTTTTAATAATGAAAAAAGCTGCTTTACACAACCTTGGATGTAAGGTTAATGCATATGAGACAGAGGCTATGGAAGAGCTTCTCAAAAAAGATGGTTTTACCATCGTTGGATTTGATGAAATTGCAGATGTTTATGTTATTAATACATGCTCTGTTACAAATATAGCTGACAGAAAATCTCGTCAGATGATTCATAAGTGTAAAAAACTAAATCCTACAGCCTGCGTTGTAGCTGCCGGATGCTATGTACAGAACTTTGGAAAAGAAGTAGCAGATGAGCTTGGTGCTGATATTATTCTTGGTAATAACAAAAAGAACGAACTTGTCGAAAGGATTCATCAGTATTTTGAAGGACTTGATTCTTCGGATGGTCCTATCTTAGACTGGATTGATATTAATGATGGAAATGTTTCTTACGAAAACATGCATATTGAGAAGGACTCTGAACATACCAGAGCTTTTGTTAAGGTACAGGACGGCTGTAATCAATTCTGTAGCTACTGTATTATTCCTTTTGCAAGAGGTCGTATCAGAAGTCGTGATATAGATGATGTTGTATCAGAGGTTACTGGCCTTGCTGCTAATGGCTATAAAGAGGTTGTAATTACAGGTATCCATCTTAGTTCTTATGGCAGTGGAACAGACTATAACCTTGCGGACTTACTGGAGGCTATTCAGAAAATTGACGGTGTTGAAAGAATAAGATTAGGATCTCTTGAACCACAGATTGTTACAGAGGATTTTGCTAAGAGAGTTTCTAGCTTATCTAAGATGTGTCCTCATTTCCATTTATCTCTTCAATCAGGATGTGATTCTGTTCTTGTTAGAATGAATAGAAAATACACAATTGAAGAGTATAATAGAGGAGTGGAGATTCTTAGAAAGTATTTTGATAATCCAGCTATTACAACAGATATAATTGTTGGTTTCCCTGGTGAGACACAGGAGGAATTTGATATTACAGCTGATTATGTAAAGGAAATTGCTTTCTATGAATTACACGTTTTTGCATATTCAAAGCGTAAAGGTACAAAGGCAGCATCTATGCCTGGACAGCTTACAAACGCTGTAAAGAAAGAGAGAAGTGCAAAGCTCATCTCTATTGGCAATGAAACAACAGAGTCTTATAGAAAATCTTTTATTGGAAAAGATATGGATATTCTCTTTGAAGAAAAGGCTGTGATTGATGGTAAGGAATACTTCATTGGATTCTCTCGTGAGTACATTAAATGTGCTATTTTAGCAGAGGATTCTAAGGACTATACAAATGAAATTCTAGTGGCAAAAGGTACTGTTTTATCTAAGGATGGACAATACTTGATTGTTGAAATTTAATGTTTTGTATATTACAATTATCTTGAAATAATTTTTATTGTGGTACGGTTTTGAGAGACGAGGTTAATATGGCAGATTTAAGTAATACACAATATTTTAAGGTTCAAAAGGATAATCCTGTTGGAGTGAAAGAGGTTATTGAGCAGGTTTACAGTGCTCTTTCAGAAAAAGGATATAATCCGGTGAATCAGATTGTAGGATATATTATGTCCGGAGATCCTACATACATTACTAGTCATAATAATGCCAGAAGTCTTATCATGAAGGTAGAACGTGATGAGCTCGTTGAAGAGCTTCTTAAGGAATATATAGTTAGTGAAAGCTGGAGTAAATAATGAGCAGGATTCTTGGTCTTGATTACGGGACAAAAACAGTTGGGGTCGCTATTAGTGACCCTTTACTTTTGACCGCGCAGGAACTGGAGACTATCACTCGTGAAAGAGCCAGCGCTCTTCGCCATACTCTCGTACGTATAAAAGAGATTTGCGAAGAATATCAGGTTGAACAAATTGTTTTGGGTTACCCTCGCAATATGGATGATAGCGAGGGCTTTCGTTGTGAAGAAACACTCGAGTTCAAAAAGCTGTTAGAAAAACGAGTTAGTATTCCAATAGAGTTAGTTGATGAGCGACTTACTACCGTATATGCGGATGAAATATTAGAAGAATCTGGAGTAGCAAAAAAAGATCGTAAAAAATATATCGATCAAATTGCTGCTGCTATCATTCTTCAAGATCACTTAGATAATAGGAGTTAATTATGGATAAAATTATTTTACAGGGCGACAACGGGGAAGATATCGAGTTCTTTGTTTTAGAAGAAACTCAGTTATCAGGAAATAAATATATTCTTGTTTGCGATAGCGAGGATGAAAATGAGGATGCTGAAGCTGCAATTTTAAAAGAGGTTTCAGTTGATGGCGATGATGCTATCTATGAATTCGTTGAAGATGATGTTGAATTTGAAGCTGTTGCAAAACTTTTTGGAGAATTAGTTGGCGACGATGCTGACATTGAAATGTAGATTATTATTATTATTTGAAATAGGAGGTTATTTTTTTGAAGAAGAAAACTGAACAGAAAGCTGAAAGGCTGAAGATTATTCCACTTGGCGGTCTTGAGCAAATCGGAATGAATATTACTGCTTTCGAGTATGGAGACAGTATTATTGTTGTGGATTGCGGACTTTCATTTCCTGAGGATGATATGTTGGGCGTGGATCTGGTTATTCCAGATATTTCATATCTTAAAGATAATCAGGATAAGCTAAAGGGATTCTTTATCACTCATGGTC
>JAFYYE010000343.1 GCA_017557715.1 Pseudobutyrivibrio sp. | reverse complement strand
TGCTATGTGACATTCTTTCCACAGCTTGTGGCAGGCCCAATCGTCACTCATGATGAGATGATTCCACAGCTGATGAATCCTGCAAAGAAGCGTGTGGATTGGAACAACATGGCTATGGGATTTTATATGTTTGCCATGGGTCTTGCCAAGAAGATTTTGATCGCAGATGTATTTGGAAATGCAGTTAACTGGGGCTATGAAAATGTCCCTGAATTAAAGGCTACAAATGCTATTTTTATTGCGGTAGCTTATTACTTCCAGATTTATTTTGATTTCAGCGGATATTGTGACATGGCAATTGGTCTTGGAAAGATGCTTAATATTGAGTTGCCAGTGAACTTTGACAGCCCATACAAGTCACTTTCAATTGCAGAGTTTTGGAAGAGATGGCACAAGACTCTTACAAGATTTTTCACACGCTATGTTTACATTCCACTTGGTGGAAATCGCAAGGGAAAAGTACTAACACTTGTGAATATCTTCATTGTATTTTTACTTAGTGGCTTGTGGCATGGTGCGGCATGGACGTTTGTGCTGTGGGGTGTGATGAACGGAATCTTCGTTATTATCAACAGGATTTTTAAGAAGCAGTTTGATGCTATGCATCCAGCTTTAGGATGGATTATAACTCAGGTATTTACTTGCCTGGCATGGGTATTCTTCAGAGCAAATACAATTGGAGATGCGGTGCAGGTGATTAAGCAGATTCTTTATGTGGATTTCACAAACATAGATGTGAATATCCTATATGCATTCCAGACATCACCGTTGAAATATCTCTTGGATGGCACACCAGTGACACACTCACTGCCATTTATTTATGTGGGTATATATTATTTCTTGGCGTTGATAGTAGTGCTTGGTTGCAGAAATTCTCACGAGAGAATGATTGCCTTCAAGCCAAACGTAAAAACTATGCTTTGGACAGCAGTGTTGCTGGTGGCAAGTGTGCTGTCGTTCAGCGGAATAAGTACGTTTTTGTACTTTAATTTTTAGAGTGTAACTTTTGCTTTATAGGAGAGTTGAAGAAATTGAAATCTAAGAAATGGATAATAGGTTTTTTGATGACTGTCGCTATACTTCTTGGCGCAGCAGCATCCGTAATTATATATGTGGATCCATATTTTCACTATCATAAACCACAGGCAAATCTTTGCTATGAATTGAATAATGAGCGAAGCCAGAATGATGGCATCATTCGCCATTTTGAATATGATGGAATGATTATAGGTACCTCCATGTCTGAGAATTTCAAGACCAGCGAGGCAGAGGAGCTTTGGGGCGGCACCTTTATCAAAGTACCTTTTGCAGGCGGTACATTCAAAGAGCAGAATGAAAACATTGCAAAGGCTATTAAGTGCAATCCGAATTTGAAGGTGGTAATCCGCCCACTGGATTATGCATATCTCATGGATGAGGCTGACAGAGTTCGCGATGATCTTGGTGATTATCCAGAGTATCTTTATGATGAAAATCCTTTTAACGATGTAAACTACATTTTTAACAAGCAGATTTTATTTGATATCTGCCTGCCTATGTTTGATGAAGCTCGCGATAGAAAAGCTGGTGGCGTCACATCCTTTGATGACTATTCAAACTGGATGGAAGGCACAGCCTTTGGCGCAGAAGCAGTCCTAGCTGGCCGCACAGAATATAAGGAGCCTGAAGAGATTCAGCCTTATGTGGAAAAAGTGCAAAAACTGGTAGAAGAAAACATCACCCAGAACGTGACAGATTTAGCCAAGGCAAATCCTGGCATAGAATTCTATTATTATCTCACCCCATACTCTGTGGCTTGGTGGGGCTCACAGAAGGAAATGGGCACATTAGACCGCTGGCTTGCAGCAGAAAAATATGCCATCGAGCTTATGCTTGAGTGCGATAATATCCACCTCTATTCTTTCAACAATGAGTTTGATATTGTATCAAATCTTGATAATTACAGCGACGAATGTCACCACGGCGATTGGATTAACTCCCAGATTTTAGGCTGGCTCTACAGCGGCACCGACCTTCTCACAAAAGAGAATTACAAGGAGTATCTGGCAGTGGAGAGCGAATATTATAAAGGCTATGATTACAATTCGTTGCTAGAAAGATAGATTTACTAGAATTACAGACTTGGAGAATAAATGACTCAAAAATTTGATGCTAGAATAGTTATTGAATATATAAATGAATTAGAAACAGAGCTGAATCTGTATAGTGAAAAAGCTGAGAGATTGCATAGTGCATATGATGGCTATGTAGGAAATGATTCATTTGAAGGTGAAAGTGCAGATGCTGCCAAGGTATTAGTGCAAGAGGTTGAGAAGAAACTTCTGGATGAAGTGATTGATTCTCATAAATATTTACTTCAATTGTATTACCACATGATGAATTCTTTCTCAGACACAACAAACTGAAAACTGTTGATGAGGATGTACGCCGAAGAGTTAAATCTATTGTAAGTAACCTTGATAATATGGCAAAAGTAGCCGTAGGAGATTTATCTGTAAAGGTAGAAAGCATGTCCATCGGTGATTGGTCTGAGGCTGTGGGATATGTGGCTGCAATGGTTGCGTTGGCGGCTGTTGGGGGAGAGATAGCTGAAGATATAAGAAATCTGGAAAAAATAAATTCTGCAAATGATGTTGATATAAATGTTGGAACGAATGATTTAGTAGAATTACGTGCAAAACTTGGAGTCCCTAAAACTGATACTATTGCTGTTGGAAAGACTAATGTTAAGGGGCTGGAGGGAATAGTATTTGAGGGACAGTCTCCCAAAGTAAGAAAAGAAGCTGGATTACCTAATATAGATATTATTATGCCTAATAGAAAGATTAAATCTCCAGGAAAAATTCCAAGTGCAACTCGTCACGCGGAAGAAGTGGTTGCAAATGAATTTGTTAATGCTGTTGAGAAAAAAGGATTGATGGAAAATGAGGTTGTGGGAACACTACGAATTCATCAATCTAATCCAACAGGCGTGTGTCCAACATGTTTAAGTGGTCTAGGCAATCCCAATAAGAGTGCAGGCGTTATAAAGCAATTGAGTTTACGATATCCGAATTTATACATAGAAGTTACATCAGAAGTAGTTGATGGTGTTAGAGTGAATGGAAAACTTAATTTTATAGTTAAAAATGGTAGATATGTAGAAGGAGTAGTGAAATGATACAAATAGATAAGCTAGACAATGAAAAAAAGAGTGTATTTCTTTTGGCATTGATGGAATTAATTATTGATTTATTGTCGCCAAGTGAAGGATATGATATAGCTAAAAAATCTTTAAATAGTTGTTGGGAATGGGTAGAAACAAAAAGCATTTCTGCTGATGAGTTATTTTTTTTCTTAGAAAATGTTGACGAGAATGACGTAATGTCATATATGGATATGGAGTCTGATGAGATTCGAGTAATAGTTTGGCAATGTTTGGCAGCTGCAATGTCATATACTATTTGGTGTGCATATTCATATGAGAAGAAAGAGTATATGCCAGAGACAATAGAAGGTGTTGATTTAGAAACATTGTTATTTTTCCTGGATTGTTTTAAGCAGGTATATTTCAAGTATGA
>JAFYYE010000342.1 GCA_017557715.1 Pseudobutyrivibrio sp. | reverse complement strand
TTTATGCTTCGGTTGAATGTCATGACAGAGGGCTGGATCCCATGAAAGATAATCTTGTTGTGGCTGATATTGCACGTTCCAAAGGAACTATTTGTCTAGCCATAACACCTGCCATGAAAGCTCTTGGAGTAAAAAATCGTTGTCGAATCTTTGAGATTCCTAAGGACATTGAATACGTTGCTGCAGTGCCTCGAATGCAGAGATATATCGATATTTCTGCCAATATATATGCTATTTATCTTAGCTTTGTTTCAAAAGACGATATCCATGTATATTCTATTGACGAAGCTTTTTTAGACGTTACGGAATATTTAAATTTATACGGATTATCCGCCCATGACTTGGCTCGTAAGATTATGGATACTATTTTCGAAAAAGAAGGTATACGTGCAACATGCGGCATCGGTACAAACATGTATCTTTGCAAGGTCGCTCTGGATATCTTGGCAAAGCACGCTCCTGATTTTATAGCAGAACTTGATGAGGAAAGTTACAAAAAAAGACTTTGGAAACACCTACCTCTAACCGATTTTTGGAAGATTGGTCCTGGGACTGTTCGCAGACTGTCTTCACTTGGAATCTATACCCAGGAAGATATAGCTCATGCTTCAGAACAGCTTTTACTCAAACAGTTTGGTGTAAATGCCCGTCATCTGATTAACCACGCCTGGGGGCGTGAAAATTGTACAATCGCCCAGATAAAAAGTTACACGAACAAGTCTCACTCCGTGTCCTGCGGACAGGTGCTCATGCGAGATTATGAATATGATGACGCTATAATTATCATAAAAGAAATGGCTAATGAGCTTTCTATGGAGATGGTGGATAAACATGTTGTGAGTAATAATTTTTCCCTTTATGTTGGTTACACCTATAATTCTCTTCCATCTACAGGTGGTAGTGATACTGTGCAAGTTTCGACCAATTCTGTGCGCATTATCACAGATACGATGATTAAGCTCTACTATCGTTTTGCAAGGAAGGATTGTTTGATACGAAGAATCAACATGTCAGCAAATGCAATTGTTGATGAATGTTATGAGCAGTATTCATTTTTTGTTAATCCGAACATTATGGAAAAAGACCGCCAGATTAGCCGTTCTGTCAATGCTCTTAAAACAAAGTTTGGAAAGAACGCAATTTTAAAAGGAATGGATTTACTTGATGCCGCTACGACTATCGAGAGAAATAATCAAATAGGCGGTCATAAGGCTTAAGATTTTAACATCCTTTTCCATCTACACCACAGGATAAAACGTCTTCATCGCCTACATAGACTATAGCAATTCCTTTATCTTTAAGGTATTGCTCCCAATCAAGATTTACTGTAGAATCCTCGTAAACGATTGCAGGGATACCAACGTATCCATTAGATTTCGTATTATCAAAAGCTGGATTATTATCTCTTAATCTCAAAAAAGCTTTCAAATTGGCCATGCTTTTATGTATATCAATATACTCATACTTAAGATTATTTTTTGTGAGATTATATTCAAAATTGATGCAATCTGGACATAGGCTACTGCCATATACTTTTATCATCCGTTTTTCCTCCGTTTCACATACATTTATATATGTAGTGCAGATTAAAATTCCTTTTCTAACTCTGATATGGCGCAAGAGCCACATACTTGCCCAACAAATTCTTCCATATAAAAGAATTCTCCATCAAAATAGGAATCAAAGTCCTTCATTGCCCCCGCAAGAGTAAATGCTTTACCACAATTATTGCATTTTCTCATAAGAGACATGGCAACTTCGTCTTCTTCGATCTCATAATCATCGTGCTCCATGTCTCCATCTTCATAACCTAATAATGCATGAGTAGCTAAATAATCCTCAGATGGCTTTAATTCACCATCAATTTCTGAAAAAAATCCCATTAAATTACTCCACTATCTTGTAATTAAATAAATTTAGAAATATCTTCAATTGCTTTTCTAGCAGGCTTTGGACTAATTGAATCCGCTCTGTAGCCAACTGCAATAATGCTCATAATTTGTTCATCTTCAGGTACGTTACAAAAATCTGCAACAACCTTTGAATCACGTAATCCCATAATTAAAGTATCAACACCAAGTTCAGTGGCTTTTGCACAAAGAAGCATATCATGCAACCCCAAATCGTAGGCACCCCAGCCATTCCCTACTTCATTATCCGCCGTTCCATTTGTAAAGCCAGAAATATCTTTTTTAAATGTAGTTATAATATAAGCTGTAGCATCTTTTGTACTATTCTGATTAAAAGAAGGTAATACTGTATCTCTAAATTTTTCTACCTGATCTGGAGATAAAACGCAGTAATATCTTGATGTTTGCGAGTTTTTCCATAAAGGAGCAGCCTGCGCTGCAGATATCATCTGGCGGATAATATCTTCTGATACTTGTTCCCCATTAAATTTTCTAATACTTTGTCTTATTTCAATTACCTTTTGAAAGTCCATAATTCTTCTCCTTTTCTGTTTGTAATATTTTAGATGATTTTATTTTTTGTGTAAAGAAAAAGAGGTCAACACTGACCTCTTAGTAACTTTATATTCAATATAATTAGAAGTGCGCGACCAGGGGTTCG
>JAFYYE010000341.1 GCA_017557715.1 Pseudobutyrivibrio sp. | reverse complement strand
TGGGTCAATAAAGTATATGACGAATCAGGAAGTACTGATGGTAACGATACTAAGTGGACTATTACTATCAATACAAATGGAATGACACTTAAGAATCTTACTATGTATGACAAGTTTAGTGGTGATGCCACTTTGATTATAAAGGATAGTAATCTATCTATTTCAGGTGCTGGTGTTACATCTTCAGATTACACAGTAGATACCACTGGTGGTACTACTTATTCATGGAAGGCTACTTTCAATAAAGATATTAATGGAACTATCACCATAGAATACGTTACAACTATTCAGGATTATGAGCAGTATTTAAGAGAGAATCATAAAACTGCTCCTACTAATACAGCTTGGATTACTTACGATTATGTAGACGGAAATGGTACAAGTCATAGAGATATTAAGGGACCTACTGTAGAGAAAAAAGCTAGTATCGTAACTAATGCCGGTATAGATATTACAAAAGTTTCTTACGACCCAGCTACTCATAAAATAACCTGGCATGTTGTGGCCAATAAAAATAAGCAAGCGCTCACTAATGCAGTAATTACAGATGTAATTCCAAGTAATCAGGATTATGATGAAGTTAAGAATGCTAATCAGGATTGGATATCAACCAGTGGAAATACTCTGACCATGAATTTAGGTGATGCCTTAAAGAATACGATTGTTGAGTTTGATATCATTACGAAGGTTAAGGATGACAATGTAAAGGACTGGTCGTTAAATGCTACCAATAAAACAGATTATAAACAACAGGTAGAGTTGGATACGGAACAGCAGCAGGATGTAAAGTCAGATGTTGCTATAGCTACTGTAGCAAGTGAAGTACTTAAGGTGTATACACCAAAGTATGAGTACAGTACACATATAGCTACATTCACAGCTACTATTGATAATAACGAGATGATGATGGACAACATTCATCTTATTACAACAATAAAAGATTTTGAGCTGTTAGATGGTCTTAAAATAGATAGCACACCTGTCACAGATACATACTATAAATATAATAAAGACACAGGAGCCCTTGATATTACAGTTCCTGCTGTTACTAAAGAGCAGGTTGGTGATGCTACTACAGGAAAACGAGTAGTATCATTTAAGGCTCATGTAAATGATGATAAGTATAAAGATACAAATAATGCTGACGTAAGTATTCCTGTTACCTTTACACTTAAGACTGCTGATTTAGATAATAAAAATCTAAAGCAGGACGAGGCAGTAACACTTAAGTTTAATAATGTAATCTTGCTCAAGGATTTTGATTTTGATACATCTAAGAATTTAGCATCTTATAAGGTCATCATTAATGGTGCCAAGAATATGCTTAGCGAGAATCTTGTTGTGGAGGATACACTTGGTACATCACTCGTGCTTGATACAAGCTCAGTAAAGCTATATGTATCATCTATTAATTCTACAACAGGTGCTATCAGTACTGACTCAGGCCTTGAGGAAGTATCTCCATCTAGATATACAGTAACCACTAAGGAAGAGGGTTCAAAGACAAAACTGGTTGTTAAAATGCCAAGTGATGCTGGTGATAGAGTATATGTTCTTAAGTATGATGCTATAGCTCAGGATAAAAAGGATTTAAATAACAGCGTAAGCATGTATGACTTGGTTACCACTACTGTTAAGAAGTTTTCTTCTAACAAGACCATTTCTGCTAGCTTGTTTAATGATGCTTTTGCGAAGGCAGCAGTACGTCTTACAGTAACCACAAAGACTACTGAAGATACTTCTGATTTTGATAGTCCAATAATAGTAAATGTGTTGGATAGTACGGGAAAGACTGTAACCAAATTAAAGGTACCTATCAACGGAAAAGCAACCAGTATAGGTAAGCTTAAGACCGATGGTGGTACATATAAACTTGTTGTGGACGAAAGTTCTGTTCCAAAAGGATATGATGCTCCTGCACAAAAGACCGTCACGCCAACAACATCGAATACTAATGTGTCTCAGGAGTTCTCTTTTGAAAAGAAGCATATTGATGATTTGACATTTGTTGTACAGGATAGAGAATCTAAGAAAGATATCACTGCTACAAATACCGTCGTAGACAAGAACAACAAAACAGCTACGGCCTTTAAATACGGAGAAGAATTTACTGTTAAAGAAGGCAATCCACCTTATGGATATCGCGGAGGTAAGTCTGGAAAGTTTACAATCAATAACGATGGAACTATTACTGTAACTGGTGATGATATTGCAATAGAAGGAAAGGAGATTATTCTTTATGATGATTCTCTTGCAGGTAATGAAATTCTTATAAGTAAGGTTTCATCAAATGGAGTATTACTAAAGGACGCAAAACTTAAAATCACTCATGTATCTACCAGCACTGTGGCCTATGATAGCATCATTACTAAAGGTGAAAAGCTTGAATTAAAGTTACCGGAAGGAAAATATAAGCTTGAAGAAATAAGTGCGCCATATGGATATAATGTGGCATCTTCTATTACCTTTGAGATTGATAGCGACGGCAAGGTGCTTGTAAATGACGCTGACGTTAATGGCGAAATAGTAATGGTGGATACTGATAAACCATCAGAATATTTATCGGTAGATGATATATTTGGAGAAATTCCGACCAGTGATGGAGATACTCAGCTTGCTGTATTTGAATATACTGGTGATGATTTTGATCCAACTACGGCTACTCCAGTTGTGAAGCTTTATGATGATTCAGAGGATAACAGTACCCCAGTTGATACAACAAAGCTTGTTATAAAGCCTCAGACTAAGTATTTTATCACTGATGTGAAAAAGCTTGCTTCTTTTGACCCATCAAAAACAAGATTTTTTGATGTATTCATTGAAAAAAATAATATTACAAGTGACTCAAAGACTAACAATAATACAACTACAAGAGCTACTACCAATGGTGGTAGCAATGCTACAGCTACCCCTAAGAAAAAAATTAGTATTTCTGATGGTGGTAGTACACCTAAGGAATATGTTTTAACTGATAATCCTACAGGAGATGAAGTGGCAAATGTATTAAAGCCAGAGGATTTCTTCCAGGAGATTATTCCTAAAGCACCAGTGATTCCACCTGGGGATTATTATGTATATAGAAACAACAGTACAGAAGAGGCAGCTAGACCAGCAGCTCCAATTGCGACGCCTGTTGTGGAGAACCCTGTAGTTGATTTGCAGCAGGATATTGCTCAGTCAAACAATGAAACTAATCAGAAAAAGCTTACTCAGACAGGCGGTTTTATCGGTGCATTGACAGGATATGCTACTGGAATTATCCTATTACTCATAGGTATATTCTTGTATATAGGCGGCGATTCAAAAGGAAAGAAAAAGCGTTAGGCATGATTAAAAAACAATTAATTAAGCAGGTAATTGGAATAGTTTTAATTGGAGTAGGACTGGGGATAATTCTCACATCCATATTGCTTAATATTAAGCAGTATAGTTCGAAGAAGGAACTGATCCAAGAGTTTAGAAATAACATCCAGGTAGTGCAGCAGGATGAACCAGATAGTGGTAATCCAGCTGTAGAAGGGGATGTGCTTTATATTGTTAGGATTCCAAAGATTGATTCGGAAAATCCTGTTAGAGAAGGAGTAAGTAAGGGAGTTTTGGCTGATTCTCTCGGGCATGAGCCAAGCACTTCCTATATTGGACAGGGTGGCAATTGTGTAATTGCAGGTCACAGAAATTATACCTTTGGAAAGTTTTTCAATCGCCTAGATGAGGTGGAGATTGGTGATGAGATACTTGTGGACACCAAAACAGAAACTCTTACTTATGAGGTTAAGGAAATAAAAGTGGTAGAGCCTACCGAACTTTCCATTTTGGATAACACAGATAAAGAGCAACTTACCCTTTACACTTGCACACCAATTTATGTTGCAACTCATCGTCTTGTTATCATTGCAGAGCCTAAATAGCAATACTCACAAATTTTACATAAAGTTATTGTATAATATTCCAATACTGAATGTATGTATTCCAAAAGATAATACTCACCTGTGTATTAATGGCGCTTTGTACTAGATTTTATACGGGCTAGTTAATTCAAACCTAATTGACAATATTTTATCAATTAGGTTATATTTATACTACAAGGAAACTCTAATTATAGGTTAGAGTTTATTTAGAAGTGGTTTATTACACACATAGATGCTTGCGTGGAGGAACAAATGGAAGACTACAAAGTAATAGAAGTAAAGCAGAGTATCTTCGAAGATAACGATGCTGATGCTGAGAAGCTTAGGGGCGAGATAAAAGCTCAGAAGACATTTCTAGTTAATCTTATGTCTGCTCCAGGCTCAGGAAAGACCACTACATTATGCCAAACAATCGCAAGATTAAAGGATGAAATGAACATTGGCGTAATGGAGGCTGATATTGATTCTGGTGTGGATGCTGCCACCATTCAAAAGGCTGGCGCTCGTGCAATTCAGATACACACAGGAGGCATGTGCCATCTCGATGCTGACATGACTAGACAAGGACTTAGAGAGTTCGGCACAGAAGATTTAGATCTTGTTTTCCTGGAAAATGTTGGTAATTTGGTTTGCCCTGCTGAATTCGATACCGGTTCATCGAAGAATGCAATGATTCTCTCAGTTCCTGAGGGAGACGACAAGCCACTTAAGTACCCACTGATGTTTTCAGTATGTGATGTGGTGCTTATCAACAAATGTGACACCCTTCCGGTGTTTACAGAATTCTCAAAAGAGGCAGTAGAGGAAAGAATTCACAAGCTTAATCCTAATGCGCTGGTAATTTTTGTTTCGGCAAAAACAGGTGAAGGTTTTGATGAATGGATAAGCTGGTTGAGGGGCCAAGTGAGTTCTTGGAACAACGATTAGAAGCTTTTTGAGGGTTAATAATTAAATAATTAATAAGGTTTTTTTAAAAGGAGGAAATAACTAATATGGGAATTGGACCAGATAATTTGGGCGACTTTTACCCAGATTGGGTAAATGATCTTAAGGACGAGGATGTTCGTCCTGAAATTCTCGAGCTTGGCAAGGTCATCACAGACCGCGCTAAAATCAAGCTCGGTCTTCAGAAAGTTACAAAGTACGATCCAGAGTACTGGGCAGTAGCAATACTTGCTCCTACAAAGGAAATCGCTGACCTTGCACTTTCTTTCGGCGGTATCAGAAAGCCAAAGACATTCAAGCAGTTACTTGAAATCACAGGGCTTGATGAAAAGACACTTCAGGAGAGACTTGATCAGGCTAGCTGGAATGGTCTTATCGAATGGAACTACGAGAATGATGCTCACGAGAAGCAGTGGGTTCTTCCTATGTTCGTTCCAGGTTCTGCAGAATTTTCAAATATGAATAAAGATATGCTTAGAGAGCATCCTGAAATGGGACGTTTATTCGAGCGTATGAGCCGTCTTCCACTTGAGGGACTTACTCACATGGTACCACCAGGAGGCGCTGGTATCGGTATGCACGTTATCCCTGTAGAGGAAGCTATCTCTATGGAGCAGGAGGCTATCGGTGTAGAAAAGATTTCTCACTGGCTCGACAAGTACGAAGGCCACTATGCAAAGTCACCTTGCTCATGCCGTCTTTCTAGACAGACATACAACGAAGGTTGTGCTGACGATCCTGAGGGATGGTGTATCGCAATGGGCGATATGGCCGACTACGTTGTTGAGACAAATAAGGGTGGTGTTTACATCACTAAGGAAGAAGCTCTTGAAATCTTCAAGCAGGCTGAGGACAATGGCTTCGTTCACCAGATCACAAATATCGATGGTGAGAACAAGATTTTCGCTATCTGTAACTGTAATGTAAATGTATGTTATGCACTTCGTACATCACAGCTTTTCAACACACCTAATATGTCACGTTCAGCATATGTAGCTCACGTAACAGCTGAGGATTGCGTTGCTTGTGGTAAGTGTGTAGAGAACTGTCCAGCAGGTGCAGTTAAGCTTGGTCAGAAGCTTTGCACAGCTGATGGCAAGCAGGTTGAGTATCCAAAGCAGGTACTTCCTACAGAGAAGAAGTGGTCTACAGACGAGTGGAACGACAACTATCGTGACACTAACAGAATCAACTGCTATGACACAGGTACAGCTCCATGTAAGACAGCTTGTCCTGCTCACATCGCTATCCAGGGTTACCTTCGTATGGCTGCTCAGGGTCGTTACAAAGAGGCTCTTGCTCTTATCAAGCAGGATAATCCACTTCCAGCTATCTGCGGTCGTGTATGTAACAGACGTTGCGAGGCTGCTTGTACAAGAGGTACAGTTGATGAGGCTATCGCTATCGATGAGGTTAAGCGTTTCTTAGCAGAGATGGATCTTAAGGCTGAGACACGTTACATCCCTAAGAAGATTGTTCCTTCACAGAAGGGTGAATTTTCAGAGAAGATTGCTATCGTAGGTGCAGGTCCTGCAGGTCTTTCATGCGCTTACTACTTAGCACTTAAGGGCTACAAGCCTACAATCTTTGAAAAGAGCAAGTATCCAGGTGGTATGCTTCGTTACGGTATTCCATCATTCGTACTTGAGAACAATGTTATTGACGCTGAAATCGAAATTATCAAGGAGCTTGGTGTAGAGATTAAGTGTGGCGTTGAAGTTGGTAAGGACATCTCACTTGATGAGTTACGTAGCCAGGGCTATAAGGCATTCTACGTAGCTATTGGTTGCCAGGGTGGCGGAAAGCCAGGAGTTCCTGGAGATGATGCTATCGGAACAGCTACAGCTGTTGATTTCCTTCACGAGTGCTCAGAAAACGAAGCTTACGATATCAAGGGCGACCTTGTTGTTATCGGTGGTGGTAACGTTGCTATCGACGTTGCTCGTTCTGCTAGACGTGTTGGCAATGAAAAGGTTTCTATGTTCTGTCTTGAAACTAGAGACATTATGCCAGCTTCGCCAGAGGAAATCGAAATTGTTGAGGCTGAAGGCGTAGAGCTCAACTGTGGTTGGGGTCCTAAGGAAGTTCTTGTTGACGAGGCAGGTGCTGTAAAGGGTATCGTTCTTAAGAAGTGTACACGTGTTAAGGACGAGACAGGACGCTTCTCACCACTTTATGATGAGAACGATACAATCACTGTAGAGTGTAAGCACGTTATCTTCTCAGTAGGACAGCGTAGCGTTTACGGAGATCTCTTCAAGGGTTCTAAGGTTGTTATCGAGAGAGGCCCTAAGGCTGATCCACTTACATACCAGACAGACGAGCCAGACATCTTCGTTGGTGGTGATATGTACACAGGTCCACGTTTTGCTATCGATGCTATCGCAGCAGGTCGTGAGGGTGCTATCTCTATCCACCGTTTCGTACAGCCTAACAGCTCACTTACAATCGGACGTAACCGTCGTGACTTCATCGAGCTTGATAAGGAAAACCTCAAGATTGGTGATTATGATCACAGCCCACGTCAGATTCCTGGTGTTTCTAAGACAACAGTTACTGGCGAGCTTACATTCCGTGACAAGACTGTAGAGCTTACAGAGGAGCAGATTAAGGTTGAGACTGCTAGATGCTTAAAGTGCGGTGCTTCAGTAGTAGATGAGAATAAGTGCATCGGTTGTGGTGTATGTACAACCAAGTGCGAATTCGACGCTATCAAGCTTTACCGTGAGCATCCAGAGTGCTCTAAGATGGTTCCATCTGAGGACAAGCTTAAACACGTGCTTCCATACGG
>JAFYYE010000340.1 GCA_017557715.1 Pseudobutyrivibrio sp. | reverse complement strand
GACACTGAGGTTCTAATGCGATACATTCAAGTTCTGTCGGCGCTTTCAAATGATATTAAGTATGCTAGCCAGAAGCGAGTGCTTATTGAGATAGCACTTATAAAGCTTTGTAAGCCACAGATGGAGCAGGATATTTCGGCTCTTAATAATAGAATGGCTAATTTGGAGAAGCAGGTGGAAAATGGTGTACAGGTGGTTGTTTCAGCCCCACAGGCTGGCGGTGCGCCAAGTTCTACTCCCAGTTCAGCGCCAGTAAAGAAGGAGCCACTTCCAGCAGCGGTACCAGAAGAAGTTAAAAAGATTGCATCTAGTTGGGGCACAGTATTAGGAAAGCTTCCAGTGAATATTAAGATGTATCTTAAGGAAGTGACTACTGTTACCACAAATGAATCTGGCGAATTGGTTCTTATATTTGACCAGCCAGAAGGCTCTGGAAAGATGGCGGGAGATTTCGTAAATCGTCCAGAGGTTTTAGCAGAGATTTCAGCTGTCATAGAACAGATGCTTCAAAAGACAGTTAGTATAAAAGTAGAGATTAATTCCAGCGGAGTAAACTCACAGAATACAAAGACAGACGTGAGAGATTTCTTCGCAAATGTTGGGATTGAGATAGAACAAGATGATATTTAGGAAAGAGAGGAAATAAAGATATGGGTAAAGGAAGAGGTGGATTCCCAGGAGGCGGAATGCCAGGTAATATGAGCCAGCTTATGAAGCAGGCACAGCGCATGCAGCGTCAGATGGAAGAAGCTCAGGCACAGCTTGAGGAGACAGAGATGACAGGTACTGCAGGTGGCGGTGTTGTTGAGGTTACAGTTTCTGGTAAGAATGAAATTACAAAGATTAAGATTGATCCAGAGGCAGTAGATCCAGAGGATGTTGAGATGCTTGAGGATCTTGTTATGGCTGCAGCAAACGAGGCACTTCGTAAGGTTGATGAGATGAGCGCAGCATCTATGTCTAAATTTACAGGTGGATTAGGACTTTAATTCATGGAATATTACAGCAAAGAAATTAGCAACTTAATAGCGGAGCTAAGTGATTTGCCTAGCATTGGAAGTAAGTCAGCCCAACGGCTGGCTTTCCATATATTAGGAATGGATGAAGATAAGGTAAATGATCTTGCAAATGCAATAATTCAGGCAAGAAAAAACGTGCGCTACTGCAAGGAATGCTTCACACTTACAGACGATGAGCTTTGCCCAATATGCTCTAATCCAAAGCGTAATAAGAACATTATTATGGTAGTGGAAGATACCAGAGACTTGGCTGCATATGAAAAGACAGGAAAGTTTGAAGGTGTATATCATGTATTGCACGGTGCTATTTCTCCAATGGCAGGTATTGGACCAGGTGATATAAAGCTTAAAGAGCTTATGGTTCGATTGCAGCAGAATGACGTGGAGGAAGTTATCGTGGCTACAAACTCTTCTCTTGAAGGTGAAACCACGGCAGCTTATATCAGTAAATTGATTAAGCCAACCGGAATCCGCGTCAGCCGTATCGCATCAGGCGTTCCCGTAGGAGGCAACCTCGAGTACATTGACGAAGTTACGTTACTTCGAGCCCTTGATGGACGCACGGAACTATAATCTAAGTCCCCTAGTTACGCTAACAATCCTATATCTTACTCCGCTCAGCGTAGAATGCTTCGCTTGAATAAGAATAGAGATTGTTAGCTACTAGGGGACTTTATTTTTTTGCAATGCTATCCGACATATAATACGAAACGTAAAAATACCGTGGAGGAACTGTATGCAGATAGAAGGACTCAAGGTAACGGATTACATCAAAACAGAAGGGGCCGACACAACAGGCTTTGGTGTTGGAACCAGCGGTATCAAGGACGATAACAAAGCAAATAGTAACAAAGAACTTAGAGCATTGTCGGTGGATAATGCATTTTATAACAATAAGGGTGTTATGACTGATGAAGATTTTACGAAAGAAGTGAATGAGGCATCAGCTCTTGGTATGTCTACAATCGATAAGGTAAAGAACGTAGAGAGAGCCTGGGATGAAGAGGCTACAGCTAAAACACGTGAAGAGGGCCATGACCCTATGGATATGGAGCCAGAGACCCTTATTACAGTTGTAGATGAAATAAAGATGAATTTAGCAAAGGCTGGAGCAGACATCTCAAAAATGGGAGGTCTTTCTGATGCTGAGATAGAGGAAATGTCAGGTTCTATTGCACAGGCAGTTGCTATGACAAAAGGACTTTCTGATACTCTTCCTGTGGAAGCTCAGGCATATCTTGTAAAGAACGATTTGGAGCCAACGATTACAAATATATATAATGCGCAGTATTCAGCGCCAGCTAAGGCTCCAGAGGAGACAAGTGATGAAGATATCATTAGTCTCATTGAGTTAGTTGAGGGAAAGGTAGATTCACTTATAGAGCAAATTGAAAGTGAACAAGAACAGTTTGCGCGAATCCCTGTGCCGCCAGTTGAATTAAAAAACATGGTGGCAACCATGTTGAAACAAGATGTTCCTGTAACAAAGGAACATCTTGAATACATGGTGCAATTAGATCAGTATGAAAAACCATCTGATGAAAATATAGTGAATGCTATTTCTGATATTGTAGCTGAAGGTAAAGATCCAAAGGAGGCTTATCTCATAGAAGGATATTCTCTTATGGATCAGGCTAAAAAGACCTTTGAAGAAATAATGGGAATGGATGTTAATGATTTGGCATCCGTAACAGCGAAGCGTCAGCTTACAGAAATACAGTTGACCATGACAGTTGAAGCAACATTCACCATGATGAAAAATGGCGTGTCTGTAAATACAAATGATCTTTCAGATTTGTTAGATAAGCTTAAGCTTCAGGAGACAAATCTTCTTCAGATGCTGATGAAAGCGGACAATAAGGAGAAGACAAATTCCAATGTAAATCTTTTCAAGGAAGTCATGAATGAGATGGCAGAAATTCAGTCTGCACCATTGGCGGCCTTTGGAAGATTTTCAAATATTGGAATGGAAACATTCTCTTATGTTCATGAAGTCAGTGTATCAGTTACCGCTGAATATTCCCGCATGGAAATGACCTATGAAGCTGTTGGCACAGAGGTAAGAAGAGACTTAGGCGACAGCATTAATAAGGCATTCCAAAATGTGGATGATATTTTAGCAGACCTTGATATCGAGTCTACAGAATCAAGCCAAAGGGCAGTTAGGGCGTTAGCATACAATCAAATGGAAATAACAGCTGAATCAGTTACATCTATGAAGGCTCAGACTGAGATAGTGTCTAGAACCTTTAAGAGTATGACACCAGCTGTTGTTGCCGAGATGATTAAGCGTGGTGATAATCCTCTTGATATGACCATGAATGACCTGAGGGCTAAGGCTGAGGAAATTAAGGCTCAGATGGGAAGTACATCAGATGAAGAAAGCTTTGCAAAATTCCTGTGGAAGGCAGAGCATAATTCAGATATTAATGAGGAAGAGCGTGAGGCGTACATCGGTGTGTACAGACTTCTTCATCAAGTGGAAAAGTCAGATGGAGCAGCTATAGGTGCGTTGATAAGTCAGGGCACAGAGGTAACTCTTAGAAATCTTATGACTGCGGTGCGATCATCAAAGCATACGGGCAAGGATTATGAAATCAACGATAAGTTTGGTGCATTAGATGAAATGGTTGTTAGAGATTTGTCTATCACTGAGCAGGTTGAAAAGGTATTCCTTACTAATAGATGTCGTGATGCGAAGGAAGCTATGGCACCTGCCAAGATGCATGTGCTTGGACAGGATAATATTATGGATATGAATCCAGACGAATTTGCACAGGCTATGGAAACAGAAGTGGCTTCTGAGAATCAGGCTGAGAAGCAATACAACCAGTACATGACGGAGCAGTTAAAGGCGGCGCTTGCAGCAGCGGATAATGTGGAAGCAGTATTGCAGCAGTTTAATATACCTACAACAGCAAATATGATTAGCGCAGTGCAGGCATTGATGCAGAGTGGCTCAAGTCTTGCTAAGGATTTATATGGAAGAGCAGCTAAGTTAAATGATGTGGATGAAGATAAAGATATTGAAGATATGATTAATCTTGCATTCCAGAGATTTGATGAAGCTTGCCACGACCCTGATGCTATGAGAGAGGCAGAAGAGCTGCTGGGAGATTTGGCAGAAAACGTAATGAAATCAATGGTTGAAATGGAAGATGTTAGAACTATTGATTTAGATAACATGAAGCTGATTATTCAGCAGACAAAGGCTATTCAGCATATGGCAAACACAGGAGAGACATATCGAATTCCGATTGCAGTTGATGGGGAAGTGGGAGATATGAATCTTCGTATTGTCAGAGGTGAGCAGGAAACAGGTCTTGTAAAGATGGCAATATATTTCCAGCAGATCAGCACTATTTCTACAACCTTTAGATATGAGGCTGGAGAAGTGAAGGCAAATGTAGAATGTGAAACTGCGGAAACCCGCGATAAGCTAGAAAGTCAGGCAGACAAAATTGCTGATTACATGCAGGAAAAGACTGGTTTTAGATTTACCTTCTCATTTACGAGAGATGCTGGAATCAGTATAAATGACATCTACAACTGGCAGTTGGGTAATCTCAAAACAGTAGATGATAGAGATAATGAAATTCAGACAGAGGCTCTATATGGCATAGCCAGAGGCTATCTAAATGTTATAAGAGAAATGTTCTGATAAGTGTTCGATTAATTTTTAATGGATTGGACCGATATTAGAATTGTAAGGAACAGGGATGCTCTTTATAAATAAAATACACCGCACGGATGCTAGACTTATTTACGGCTTTAGGAGGCGACTATGAGAATTAACAATAACATGTCAGCGGTGATTACAAACAACAAACTTCTTGGTACCGAAAGTTCCCTTTCAGATGTGATGGAAAAGTTAAGCTCGGGCTTCAATATTAACCATGCATCAGACAGTCCTTCAGGTATTGCCATTGCAGGTAAAATGCAAGCTCAGATTGATGGACTTGGCCAGGCATCTACAAACGGATCTGACGGTATTTCTGTTTTACAGACAGCTGAAGGTGCTCTGAACGAAGTAACAGAGATGATTCAGAGAATGAGAGAGCTTTCAGTTCAGGCTGCAAATGGAACAAACTCAGCAGAAGAAAGAGAAGCGATACAACGCGAGATAGATTCTCTTTTGGAGGAAATCGATAGAATAGCTTCTACCACAGAATTTAATCGTATCAATCTTTTAAATGGATCTTTAGATGCACGAACCTATGCGGAGCACGCTACTAGACTCCAAACATCAAACACTGTTCCAGCAGGTATTTATCAGCTTGAGATTACTGCAGCAGCAACTCAGGGAACAGTAACAGCAGCGGCAGCAATGCCTGATAATGTTCAGGGTACTGGAATTATTTTTATCAACGGCCATGGCGTCGAAATTACAGGTGGAACAAGAGATTCCATATATGAGCAGCTTCGAAAAGCATGTGAGACCGGTGGGGCGATTATTTCCGACCCATATGATGCTACTGGAAATGCACAGCCAATCACAATCAGCTCAATGAAATATGGAGCAAAGGCAGATTTAAAGGTGGAATTTGATTCAGCAGAATTTGCAGCAGTTTTAGGATTTACAGATGCAGCAGCTTTTACTGAGACAGATATTGATGGAAATCCGTTACCAGTAATTAAGACAGTGGGTGAGGATGCTAAGGTGACCCTTCATAGACAGGGGGATGCAGATGTAAAAAGTGCATCAAATCCTACGGGAACAATCACTTCATTATTTGGTTCACAGTCTACTATATCAATGGATGGAAACCATATGACAGTAAGTGATACAAAGGGCTTTTCGTTAAGCTTTTTGGCTGAAGAAGGATATACAGGAAATATCTCATTCAATGTAACTGATATTGGAACAATGGCTCTTCAGGTAGGTGCTAATGAAGGACAGCAGATGAAGGTCAGAATTGCAGCAGTTACCACAGAGTTTATGTATATTGACGATGTAAATGTAATGAGAGTGCAGGGACCAGAAGATGCGATGGATGCCCTGGAAGACGCGCTTAGCTATGTGACAGCAGTACGTTCACAGCTAGGTGCTTACGAAAACAGATTAGAGCATACAACAAAATCTTTGGATGCAACAGAAGAAAACATGACATCTGCCATTTCTCGAATCGAGGATGCCGATATGGCGACAACAATGGTTGAATATACAAAGTTAAATGTATTGGAACAGGCAGGTGTATCAGCACTGGCACAGGCTAACGAATTACCACAGTTAGCGCTTCAGTTGCTACAATAACAAGGTTATCATCCTTAGCCAAAGATTCATTTTCTAAACCTTGGATATGCACATAATAGGAGAAATAGTAAATGAACAGAGATAAGATTTCAGCTTTTACCTTAAAAATAGCGTCTAGCAATGGATGTGGCTTGATTTCCATTCTTTATGATATATACGAAGAATATGAAAAGGATGCGCTAGATAATTTTGCAGCTGGGAACGCGGATGACGCTGTAGCAGCCTTGAGAAGGTGTGCAGAGGTAGTCGACCATCTCCAGAAAGATTTAAATTTTGAATATAAGGTAAGTTCAAATCTGTACGCGCTATACGATTACGTAAAGCGAAATGTATCGAAATCCATATATAAGGCAAATCCAGAGGGCTTATTAGAGGCCAAAAGAGTAATGGATGAATTGGGTAATGCGTTTGACCAACTGGCTAAGAAGGATTCCTCCGCACCAATAATGCGGAATACACAGTATGTAAGAGCTGGTGTTACCTATGGAAGGGAGGCTTTAAATGAAAGCTTAATGGGTAACGGCGCCAGCAGAGGCTTTTGGGCATAAATTCAATTAAATATTATAGAAAAAGAGATTTCCTACACGGAAGTCTCTTTTTTAATGTTTAGTTATATAAAGTACTGTGAGGTTTATACAACAAGTTGAGTAGTAATCCACGATAGAGTATACGCATTTAACGAAAATGTAATTAGGCATTTTTACCTTTTTTAACTAGGCGCGTAATGCCATACTTTTTTGATTGGATTAGGCATATAATTCCCCTTCGGAATGGAGGTGAAAAAGACGAGTGTGTTTTTGACGTGGACTCTGTTAACCGTGGCCAATATGTTTGATGCCAGGGATTACAAGATTCCAAACGAGCTAATCATACTGGGATATGCTGCAGGTCTTTGCCTGAATATACAGAGTTTCCAGTTGATTGGGATATATCTTTTCATAATAAAGGCGTTGGGGCCGGTCCTTATTTTGTACCTGCTGTATCAAATTAAGGGGTTAGGAGCTGGTGATATCAAAATGTTTTCTGTTATGAGTACGCTAGTGGGTTTTGAGCTTACGACAGAAGTGATG
>JAFYYE010000339.1 GCA_017557715.1 Pseudobutyrivibrio sp. | reverse complement strand
GTTTCTGTTATGACCGGCTCACCATCACCTATGGTAATAGGAAATTCGCCCTCTGCTGTAATTGTATCAGTGAAATACGCCACTGCCGGCTTCACCGCTATTGTACTTATTACTAAAGCAATGGCTGCTATTGATATTAACCACTTTGTTTTCATAATAAGTTACCTCGCAATCTCAACAACTGGTGCTTCCTCTTCTGGAGCCACCCAACTAATCTCACCATTCTCATCTTCAACGAAATGATTCTCTGCGGCGATGCCACCGATTATCAATTTGTCGTTGTAAGTGTTTTCATAATCTACATCAACTGTTTCACCTGCCACGATAGTTCTTGTCTTTGTTTTTTCATCTGTATCAACTAACTTGTAGCTGGCGCCCGGATACTCTTCTGTGATAGTAACAACTGCTGTCGCCGGAATATCTTCTGGGAGTATCCTTTCAGCTGTATTACTCTCTGCAAATTCTTCAGCTGTAAAATCGATAGTATAAACATTATCGAGAACCGTTTTTTCATCTACAACTGCTTTTACCTTATAAACACAGCTTACATCTCCAAGAGATACATTGATGCTATCCAGAGTCTTTACTATCTTTAACTTTCCAGTAAGTGGTATTTCGCTGGATTTAAGGTTGAAGCTTACATCGTATGTCCACTGATCTGAGCCCTGCCCTGTGGTGATATATTCACTGGTAGGAGCAAATATAATATAAGGTGTAAACTCATATCTATATTTGTTATCCTCTGCATCCTGTGGAACGTATAAGTATAAGCCTGCTCCCGATGAGATGTTTGCAAAACCGCTACTTTCATCATTCTTATTGAATGTGATTGTGGCGTCCGCTTCATCTCCTATAAGCTCCATGGCAGGTTCAACTATGTTAGTTTTTATATCCTGCACGCTGGTATCAGTAATTTCCTTTGGAAGGGCATCTAAATCTAATGATTCGTAGCCTGTCTGAGGAATCAAAGTTCCCGCTTCATTCAGGCTCGCCAGCTTATAAAGCTTTACCACTACCTCGCCTTTATAATCCTGCGCGAAAATCGATGTATCACTTGAGGCAACTGCTGCTGTGATTTTTACATTTGCAGTAGTATTAACTCTTCCAGCTGCCCTTAAGCTATGTGCGCCAACACCCATGACGCATATGGCCGCTACCAAGCAAATTCCTATTAAACCTTTTTTTCTAAAATTAACTTTAATCACTGGCGACTCCCTTCCAAGCCACTAGGCCTTTGTTCACTTTTATGTCTCCAAAGGTTTACTTTGATGATTTATGCTTCTTGTTTGAATAATATAATCCTGCTGCAATACTCATTAGAAGTACTCCACAACCTGTAAATGCTGCTGTACCCTTACCACCTGTATATGGAAGACTTGATAATGTAGTATCGTTCATTATTGCTTCAGCTATCTGTGCATCAGGTTCGTCGATATCCTGCCATTCTGCTGTTGCATCTGCTGGATTAAGCTTGTAGCCTTCCGGTGCAACTACTTCATGGAATGCGTATGTTTCATCTGCATCAAAACCGTCTACTGTTGCTGTTCCATCAGGCCCTGTTGTAATGTAGTTTGCTTCTGTGATTGTCTCTGACCATCCGTTAAGCTTATTGTTCTCACCGATTACTGCATATTTTCCAGCTTTAACTACTGCGAATACTGCACCTTCAAGTGTCTTTGTACCATCCTGATTTTTCTTCGTAATCTTAAGCTTTGCTGTGTAAGACTTAACTTCTGATGCTGTTGTATCATTGTTGTTGATTGTAGCCTTGTTGTTGATTGTCTTCTGTGAGCCATCAACGATTGCTGTGTATGTTACATATGCGTCTACATTTGCATTTGTGTTAGCTTCGCTAATCAAATACGAAAGATCAATTTCAATCTTTGTATTATTATCTGTAGCTGAATACTGCTTGATTGTTTCAGTTCCTTCTTCACCAAGTTTGATGCTTACATCCACCTTGTCACCATTTAATTTGAACTTTCCACCTGTAATTTCATCCTTGATTACAAGTGAAGCTGTGCCACCCTTTGGTAAATATGGAACTGTGGCTTTAACCTTGTATGAAACCTCGTCACCGATTTCTACATATGTATCTGCACTATCTACTAACTCTTTATCGGTTGTTGTTGGTGTTTTCTTTGCAACTACTGTAACTATATTTCCCTTTGTGTAATCCTCGTAGCTAACGTAGGCAAGCATTGTACTGTAGGTATAGCCTTCGCCTTCGCCCTTGATTACATAAAGTCCTGGCTTAACATCTGTTAATGGGCTTGTAAATGCTTCTGTAGTACCGACTGTTCCAAGCTTTCCAATTCTGGTGTTTTCATCTTCCTCTGCATCCATCCAGCCTTTAATCATTGACTGAGTATTTTCACCATCACCATAAGCTGCAAATAAATCTGTATATCCATCTACTATTTCCCATCCTGTTTCGGTAGTTGGATCTGCTTTTATGACCTGTGCATATGCTAGTGTTGCCCCCTCTGCCCCTGTAACTTTAATCTGCGCTGATGTTGGCTCAGCTGCTGATGCTATCACTGTCATGCTAAGCATCATTGCAAGCACAATCACTAAAGTTATTATCTTCTTTACGTTCCTCATAGGCTTACCTCCTTAGTTTGATGAACCATTCCTATCTGTGAACTTTTGCTTTTCTTTTGTTTCTGTAGAAAAGGAATACAGATGCCAGCATCATGATTATTCCAAGTAATGTAGTTCTGTAGATTCCCATTCCACCAGTCTGTGGTAATGCATAACTTTCATCTAATGGATTATTCTTAATGTAATATGTGTAAGTAATTACATTTCCATTTCGATTTTCATCTGGAGTGTACTCTGAAACCAGAACATCACTTGTGTCGTACTCTGCTAATGTTGGTCTGTTATCTGCATCTAGGTTTAATTTCCACTTGTTATTGCTCTTCACATATCCAAATGGTGCAGTATCTTCTGTAAGTTCATAATTCTTATTAGTTTCAATAACATCTCCAGTTGCTATCTCCCATACAACCTTTCCAGCCTCTGCCAACTGGCTTGTTCCACTGTATGTAAGTGTTGAGCCTTCTGTAGCATCCTTCAAACTGAACTTTGCTCCATCAAGCTTAAGTCCGTCCTTGCCAGTTGAATCTGTTTTAATAAGTTCCCATTCATAATGAACAATGATTGGTATAACTGGTTTAGGGAAATCTCTTCTTTCTGATTCACCCTTAAAGTTGTATGTTACATACGCATCGCCATTTGTGAAGAATCCATCCATTTCTGAAGAAATCTTTGGATCATTTCTCCAGTGGTCTGTTCCCTCATCACCAGTATTCGGATATGTTGGATCTGCTGCATATGCTGCAATAGCTGAATCACTTGCCTCAACATATACCTTAACTGTAAATTCGTACTCATCATCTAAGACATAGCCTTCTGGGAATATCATCTTTACTGTCTTTGTGGCTTTGTCGTATGTAGCTGTTAATGTGACTCCATCAGGAAGTTTGAATTCAGCTGCCTTTGTCATTTCACGATTTTCATCAATCTCACCATTAATCCAATCGTCCTCTGACTGTGCTACATCTTCTCCATTTTTCTGTACGTTTATGTAGAAGATACTATTTGGCTGAATTTCAACGTTGTCACTTAGCGTATCTGCCATTACTACATCTGTTGCATATCTGTATTCAGATTTAGGAACGATATCACCACTTTCGATGGAAACAATCTTTCCTGCCAGACTTTCAAGAATCGTACTTACATTCGTAAATGAAATGTTATATGAATTCTTGTTTTCCGCTGGTGCCTGAATATGTGATACAATTCCTGCCAATAAATCATCAGCTGTAATATAAGTTGTTAAATCAATATGATTTACATCATCCCAATAGTTAATGTTCTTTAATCCAATACCTACTGCGTAGAAGTAATCACAGTGAAGTGTCTCTGCTGATGCATAAGTCTTATCTCGTATAGTTTCAGTAAACTTTCTACCCATTGCAGACTGAGCATTCCAGCCATTTCCAATTATTCCATGTGCACCTGCTAAGGTATTTCCTGAACTATAGTAGAGGGTTGGCTCGCCATCAGTAAGGAATAAAACTATCTGCTTTACATTTGGTCTGTCACTTTCAGCCGCCTTATTTTGGAATTCTCTCTGTGCCAATTCGAAAGCCGCCTGATAGTTAGTTCCAGTTCCTACACCTGAGTTTTCATTGTTTTGAATAGTTGTTGTAACATAATTCTTAGCACTTGCTGATGTCACCCAACCATTTGATTTAACTGCTGCATGACTGGCAAAATCTATAATCTCCCACTTAGCATTTACATCTGTTTTAGATGCGATAACATCTATCATGTTATCAACTGCAGCTTTAAGAATTTGAATTCGTGTTTTGTTTTGTCCCGAATCGGTGTTTTTCATGGAACCAGATTTATCAATTAATACGATAATATCTACATTCAAATTCTCTGCTTCTTCATGAGATTCTATTTCATTAATCAGCGTATCGATTCGTTCCTGTGGTCCCTTGAATTTAAATGAAATGCTATATTTGTTTTCCAATACATTTTGGCTTTCGTCTTTGAGAACCTCTACATATTTGTCCAATGTCTCTACAGATGAATCACCGATTAAAACTGTTGTATAGCAATTCTTAAATTTAATATCTTTTGTCTTATTTGACTCTATAGTTACTTCTGTGCTTCTAGGTAAATCACTGGTTGTTTCATAGGTTTCTGTTTTTTCATCACCTAAGAAAACTTCTGTAGTGAAATTGCTTAGAGTGTACTTTGTACCAGTTGTTCCAATTTCAGTGATTGTATATTTACCAGGTGTCATTCCGTAGAATTCAGCCTTAGCACCTGTAAGTAAATTGAATTCTCCTGAAGCACTTGTTGTTAATGATTCCTCGCCTACCAAATATGTTGCACCACTAACAAGATTTCCATCTGCATCCTTCAATGTGAATCTGTATTCTGTGGTAGTATCTGTTCCCGCTTCTCCTGTTGCTACTTTGGTAACTATTAAATCAATGTCACGCTCATAATAAACTGTTAATGGAAGCTCTTTATTACTTGAAAAAGCGATGGTTGCAACATTTGTATTTGGCTTATCTGAGTGATATAAAATCAAATTATAGTCGTCGGAACCAATCCAATGCTCTTTATAATCATATTTCCAATGAGTAACTTCCTTCTCGTTGTTTCCTGAACCATAAGTTATTTTTGCAACTCTATAACCTTCAAGGCTATCTACCTTATCGGCTATGGCAACTGGCTCTGACTGCTGTGTCACATCAATTGTCGGTGGCTTATGAGTCGCTGGATTTGTATTATCTATCTCAGGTAAATCAACTATTTCCTCGCCCTTAATTTCTTTATTCTCAAACTTTACTGTTATCTGCTTATTAGAAACTCCAGTCCATTTCAGTAAATATGTTGAGAAGCTATCGTTAGTAAATGTTGCCTCTGTAACTGCTACTGAGTTGTCCTTAGAAATATTAGCTCCACCTGCTTCTGATAGATTTTCAAGTTCATCTGTTTCAGAGTTGATATGCATTAACTCAACATCAATTTGCTTAACTACATCAAGGAGTTCTTCTCTAACTGGATTAACAGCCTCTTTATAATTCATTGAAACAGTTACATCTCCTGTTGGCTCTTTTTCCTCTCCTGTCTCAATATCTATAAAGCAAATATCATATGCTAAAAATCCAATTACATCTCGCTCGTTATCTTTTGATTCAGCTTTTAATTTATTAACTACCTCATCAAATGCATCCTTTGTCTCTTCCACATCCTGCTTGATAGGAGTAACTTTAAGGTCTGCATTTTCTGGAACCTGTCCGCTTACTGTAACAATTACTTCTTCATCCTCGTAAATACGAACTGGATCTGGAAGTCTTTTGTAACCACACTTGATACAATAGCCAAGATCATCATATACGCAGCTTGCTGTATAAGCTTCCATGTCGCAGTTGCTACAGGTTACTTTGTGAGTACCATCCCCATTTGGAGTGTAGTTGAGGTCATGAACATGCTCTTCTTCATCAGCTTCATCCTGGTCAGTCTCATCATCTTCCAAGTCTTCCTGGTCATCTTCTGACTCTTCATCTGTTTCTTCTTCAGATGTGATTTCCTCCAGGATTTTGACCACCTCTTCAGTTACACCAGCAAGAGGTGATTCATTCATTCCATCACCTACTTCCTCAGAATCTAATATAGCCTCTGGCTCTTTTGTAGATTCTTCTGATGAATCTGATATAGGCTCTTCTGTTGGTTCTGCTACAGATTCTGCTGCAGGCTCAACTGCCTCTGGCACATTTTCTGATACTTCCTGCGTTGCTTCAGCAACTGGAGTCTCGTCTACTTCAACCTCAGCAAATGCAGCTGCTGTAGTTGAAAGATATAAAACTGTTACGATGCTTAATGAGATTATTTTGTTTAGTAATGATTTTCTTTTCATATAATTCTTCCTCACTAAAACCTAACTACTGAATCAACGTAAAAAAATTAAATTGTGTAACTGCGTTATGCAAAATAATTTTTGTTAGGTGTAGATTATCAGAATTGTTGTGACGAGTCTGTGAACTGGCGTGAATTATCTGAATTTGGCAAGAAATGTTTCGGATTGTTATACAGTTTTCTCCTAAAACGTTTAAAAAAATCATCTAATAATTTTTTTGACACAAAAAAAGGACTGCCAAATTGCAGTCCAATTTTTATATATTGTTTAATTATGTTGTGATAACCAATTATTTATCAGCATTCTTCTTTTTAACATACACACCAGTGCCTGTAAGGACAGCGATGATAACAAGTATTAAAAACCAAATGCTTCTGAACGACTTTTTAACTGGAGCGGCAGCAAGAGGGGTTTCCTCTGCACCGATTTCGATTGTCTCACCTTCAGCGACCTTATTTGTTGTAGCTACAATCTCTTCTTCCTCTGTAGCATCACTTACTACGTTGATTTCTTCTCCAGCAATCTTGATTGTATTTGTATTTCTCTTAGCTGGTGTACTCTTTGCAACCTCAGCCACCTCTTCGCCTGCAAGAGGCACCATTGTATCTTCAATTGAAACTGAAGATAATGACTCAACATCTGATGTTGATGTTGTAGCTACTGCTGTTGTATTAGCAGATGTTGAAGCAGACTTGCTTGGTCTATAGTAATAAGAGTTTGCAGCTGCATTTGCTGCTGCTCTTGCCTTAGCTGCTGCTAAAGCTTCCTTAGCCTTCTCTAATAATTCCTCCGCAAATGACTTGTTCTTTGTTGCCTTTTCAAGCTTCTCATTCTGTGAAGCGATTGCTTTATCAGCTGCCTCAACCTTTTCAGAAGCTGCCTTTGCCTTGTTTGAAGCTTCTTCCGCTGCAGCCTTCTTAGCATCAGCATTTGCCTTTGCCTTGCTGTACTCATCGGCAAGCTTATCAACATTAGTCTTTGTAGCCTGAGCCTGTGTTAAATTATCACGGGCATCATTAATAGCCTTTTGGTATTCAGCCTTAGTATCAGCGTATGTTGGAGCTTTGATTCCCCAAACAGCATTCTTCTCGAAAAGAACAATGTTCCCCTTGTATGTAGTCTTTGATGTCTTTTCAATAATTGAAACCTGGTATGTAAAAGTCTTATAGAATACGTCTACATGAACACCCCAGATATTTAATGTCTCATAGTTGTAATATCCAATAACTTCGCCTGTAGTCTTAGACTTGGCAGTAAGAGAATTTCTTCTCCAATCTAAATGTGTCAAATCGTAATCAAACACAATGTCTGTAGGATCAACAGAAGTATCCTTGTTGCAGATATATAACCTGATTAAGTTCTCTGCAATTTTATTGTTAACCTCTAAATAACGATCCTGGCCAGCCTTACTATCAACATCATTAATAAGACCTTCCATTGCATCAGCTCTATCTGCTGCTTTCTGTGCTTCCTCAACTGCTGTAGCGGCTTCGTCAACATTTACTCCAGCTGCCTGTGCATCCTTTAATGCCTGCTCCGCTGCTGCCTCTGCTGATTCAAGTTCTGCATCTGCTGTTGCTTTTACTTCATCAGCAGCGCTCTGCGCTTCTACTGCTGTCTGTTTTTCTTCTTCGGCTGTGGCAAGAGCTTCTGTTGCCTCTGTAATAATCTCTTCCTGCTCGGCAATAACATTCTCTGCCTTCTGGATATATGCTTCATCAACATCAGCTGGAACTTCCTCAAGAACTGGTGCTTCCTCAGTAGTCTCTGCTGATTCTACAATAACCTCTTGGCCATCTGCTACTGGTGCCTCTGATACTTCCTCACCTTCTACTACAGGTGCCTCTGATACTTCCTCTGTAGCTCCAGCTGTCTCTGTAACCTGCTCTTCAACTGGCTCTGTTACTTCTTCACTTATATTTTCTGATGTATTATCAACTGTGTTAGCTGACTCTACAACAACTTCTGTATCTACCACTTCATTAGATGCATTTGCTGCTAATGGCTGAAATACCATTCCTGCAGTTAATCCTAATGCAACAGTAGTAACGAACATTTTCTCTAACTTTCTTCTTCCCATTTTTAATATAACCTCCAAAATAGAACTAAGTCTTTGGGTATTCTAGCTACTCACATGTGGCTTTTCAACCGCTTGGCAAGTTCGACACAATTTTGGCAAAAAATGTTCACATTTCGTTCACAATTGAAAAAGCACCGTCATTAATAACACATTGACGGTGCTTCATGCACTAAATTACTACTGTTTAATTAGTTTTATTTTTAGTTTTTTTTTGTAACGCAAATGTACCATACAATCATTCCAGCTCCAATTAAAAATGTAATGCTAAGAATAATTATTGGCCAAACCAAATCTCCCGTTTTTGGATTTTTAGCTTCATGGGATAATGGAACTGGCTCTTCAGAGAGCATTACAATCTCATCTTCACCTTCTCCCACCACTTCATTTGAAGGTGTAGGATTATTTTCAGGGTTCTTATGAGTTGGCACTGGAGAATCAGGAATTGGCACCTCTGTAGGTGTCTCCTCCGGCTTTATAATAAATGTCACATCATATTTCCATGTATCATCCCCTGCAGCGTTTCCACTTGCTATAAAATCGCTTGTTGGTGCAAAGATGATATATGGAACAAAGCTATAACTATGTTCCTGGTCTTTAACAGGCCTTGGTATGTAAAGATAAATACCAGCGCCTGATGGAATCTTAGCTGTACCAGCAAAGCTGTCTCCATTTCTTGAAGCACAAATTGTAAAATCAGCCTGCTTTCCAGAAACAGCTTTTACTGCTGGTTCAACTATATTTTTCTCTATATCTGCCACCTTGGGACTATTTTTAAAAACCTGAAAGTCAATTCCGCTATCCTTATAATCTCCTGCAAGAAGCGGTGTGCCTACCTGGTCAAGATTTCCGATTTTGTATAAATCGATATCTACAGTTCCGTTATAGCTTTTGGCAAAAGCAGATGAATCTTCCTTTCCTACCTGAGCCGTAATCGATACTGTAGCGTTTAAATCCACACGCCCTGCCGCCTGAACCTTATAAGCATCCAACATACAAACTGTCAAAAACAAACCAGTTGTAAGGACAACTATTTTTCTCATAACATCAAAATACTTCACTGAAAACAAACTCCCTTTTGTTTATCTATTTTTAATTATTCCTCTAATAACTAATATCAGAATCAAAGCTATGGCAAAACCAGTCAAACCAATAATCATATAATAATCCTTAACGGTTTCAACTACTGCCTCTGCTCCAGTTGGAACTTCATCCTCACCCAAATATTCTACTCTGATGCCTCGTACTAAAAGTCTATGGGTATTCACACCATAAGGTGTGCAAGTGAACAGGGTAACATAATCCTTTCCCTGCTCTACCGCCATGGCCTCTCTAAGGGTATCCAAATCTTCTGCCTCAATCATAGGCTGAATTTCATCTACCTGATAAGCCAGGGTTTCATCCAAAACGTGGATATAAAATTTATCGCCAGCCTCCAGCTGATCCAAATTTGTAAAGAGCTCTGCGCTAGGCAAACCTCTGTGTCCAACTATTACTG
>JAFYYE010000338.1 GCA_017557715.1 Pseudobutyrivibrio sp. | reverse complement strand
GCTGCGATAACAGTTGCATTTGCAAGCATATCATTAACTGAAAGCTGAGCTCCTGCAAAAGCTGTGTAGTTAGTAGTCTCTAAAACGCCTGTAGCACTTGATAGTGCGCTAACACCTGATGTAGCACTAGCCGCATCTGAGGTGAGTGATATACTAGAAACAACGACGCAAGCAGCAATAGTATAGCTAACGGCTTTTGTCAATTTTATATTCATTTTGTAAGAAAACCTCCGAATTTGTTACAACTTTATTACAACGTTTTACATTATATAGTCTATCTTTAATCCTGTCAAGTCCCCATATTACTTCACAATTTGGTCACTTTTGCAAAATTGCGTGATGTAATATTTTTGAAAAAGAAAATTCAAACTATTTTTGTAAGTACTTTTCTATTGAAGCGATGGCGTTTGCTCCATCCGCTGTAGCTGTAATAACTTGTCTAAGTTGTTTTGTTCTAACATCACCCGCAGCATATATTCCTGGGATTGATGTCTCGCAGCTCTCATCTGCGATGATGTAACCAGCCTCGTTCTGTGCTGGCAAGCCTTGAATGGCTCCAGTATTTGGAACATTGCCAACTGCAATAAAAACTCCATCAAGATTAATCCTCTTAATTTCCCCTGAGTTTTTATCTTTGATGCTGATTGATTCTACCTTATCCTGTCCGATTATCTCTTCAACCGTAGTGTCGTAGATTATCTGAATCTTCTCCGAAGCTTTAACCTGTTCCTGAAGCACTGCTGCACCTCGGAACTCATCCCTGCGGTGGATTAAATACACCTTTTCACAAAATCTAGCAAGGTATATAGCATCTTCTAAAGCAACATCGCCGCCGCCAACAACAGCAACAACCTTATCCTTGAAGAATGCCCCGTCACATGTGGCACAGTAGGAAACTCCCATTCCGGAAAGTTCCTCCTCGCCTGGACAGCCGAGCCTTTTGTTTGAAGCACCTGTGGCAACAATAACTGTTCTGGTCTCGTAAGTCGCCTTTTTAGTGATAAGCTCTTTTATCTCACCCTTATCTACTATAGAAGTAACTCTGCCTCTGGCAAATTCAACTTCAAGCTTTTCGCAATGAGCTTTCATGGCTTTTGCTAAATCCTCGCCTGAAATCTCAGGCAAACCAGGATAGTTATCTATTTCGTATGTGCTAAGAATCTGTCCTCCGCTGATGGAACTTGTATCTAAGACAAGAATATTTCTACCCGCTCTCTTGCCATAGATAGCTGCCGCAAGTCCCGCTGGACCTGCGCCAATAACTATAACATCATAAATCATAAATTATTCTCCAAAATCTCCTTATTTAGTGGCAATAGCCTCTGCCTCTAAAAGAACATCTTTTGGGATTCTGGCAACCTCAATGCACGAACGTGCTGGGAATGGCTCTGGGAAGTATTTAGCATACACCTCATTAATTGCTGTAAAATCTTCCATATTCTTGATGAACACAGTAGTCTTTACAACATTAGCCATAGATGTGCCTGCCGACTCTAAAAGAGCTGACATGCTTTTGAATACTCTGTCGGCCTGAGCAGCTGCTCCCTCTGGAATCACCCCTGTAGCTGGATCCACAGGAATAATGCCGGATGTATAGACCATTCCATTCACTTCAATAGCCTGTGAATATGGGCCTATTGCCGCTGGGGCCTTGTCCGTAGAAATTACATTTTTCATAAGCATATTCCCTCCTTGTAAACCATTATACAATATAATTTAAGAATCGGCACGACGAATTTTGCCATCTGTTAAAGTTATTTTTCTTTCCTTGTATAAACGGCCTATTGCACGCTTAAAAGCAGCCTTTGAAAGACCTGTCTCCCTTTTTATAACTTCTGGTGAAGCCTTCTCCGAAAATGGAAGGACACCGGCATAACTGTCAATTAAATCAAGAAGTGCTTCTGCATCGTCCTCCATTTGAACGTATGCCTTATCTCTGATAGTGACATCACACTTGCCATCTTCTTTTATTCCAGTGACACGAACCATAATCACATCTCCGATGCGATACTTGCTGACATCCTCGTGACGTGGAATCATAGCTGAATATTTATCTTCCAAAGCAACAAATGTGCCGAAGTCATGACCGAACTCATAAATACGAGCCTCAACCTCATCGCCAACCTGATATGGTGGCTTCTTAGATAAGAGCTCATAAATACCCTTCATGCTGGCGCAAAGTCTCTGACTCTTATCGATGTATACTCGAACGATGATTTCATCACCCTCAGAAGGCTGACGAGTCATTTCCTTAAATGGAAGGAATAAATCTTTTTCCAATCCCCAGTCAAGGAAAGCGCCTACCTTATTTAACTGGCTAACAGAAAGCACACCAAACTGACCAAGTGTAAGCTTTGGTGTGGTGGTGGTAGCAATGAGTCTGTCCTTAGAATCCTTGTAGACAAATGCTGCTACTTCGTCCCCAATAGAAACTCCCTCTGGAACCTGCTTTTTAGGAAGAAGAACTTTCTCCTGTCCGTCAGTAAGGTAAACACCAAATTCTACCTTCTTTTCTATTTTAAGCTTTTGAATTTCACCTAATTTCATTATTTGTACTCCACAATTGTATAAACTTCATCATCCTTCTTAAGGATAACCTGATAACCTTGTTCCAATTCTACCAAATAAACCTGCAATTCATCAAATAGCAAAGCTGCCTTTTTATAATTGACAGTAATTGATGAAAAATCTTCACTTGGAAGAAAACGTCTTGTCACATCTATATAGTAGGAATTGTTCATGTGACTATTTGTATCGATGTGGTTTTCATTAACCACAAATGTTCCCACAAGCTTTCCTTCACCATCTGCTTTAAGCTTGCTTCTATTGAATTCAAACTTTGGTCTGTCTGGATCCTCTGGATATGCCTCAATCATTTTTTGTGTAAGTCGTGCTGGATGGAGATTCTCCAAATCCATCAATACCCATAGCGAATCAGCATAAACCAGAAGCTCTCCCTCCTCTGACTCGATGGTGTAGATACGTCTGGCCAACATACCTTTTACCTGATATGGATATGTTGAGATAGTAATTTTCTCCAAATATTTAGGCATTCTATTTACATGAATCTCATAGTTAGTGACAAACCAGCCCATCTTCTGTGGTGCAAGATATAAAACGCCTACGCCAACATCATCTGAGTGGAAGCAACTACAGTCCTGCATGTAATTTACCAAATCAAAATATGTAAGATTAAGATTAGAATCTACTTCGCTATAACTTACCCTTGAACTATATTGATACATTTTTCGTCTCCTAGATACAAAAAAGACCTAAGCGCTTCGCTTAGGTCCTACAAGAGCTGGCCCACAAGGATTCGAACCTTGAAATGACGGAGTCAGAGTCCGTTGCCTTACCATTTGGCGATGGGCCATTATTCTCAGCGGCTTTTCGTTTGCTTTACCGCGTCAACGAATGCTATTATAGGGCATAAATTTTAAAAGTGCAAGTACTTTTTTAAACTTTTTTTAAAATTTTAAAATCTGGCCATCCAAAATGTCATATCGAATCTCGTCATCCCACGTAATTACAGCATTTCCAGCAGTTTTATCTGCTATGATAGTATTCAAATTTTCTACCATTTCTGATGGCGCAACTGATGAAATTATAACATCTGCTCCAAAATCAGTATTCAAAATTGGAAGATTTTTTTCTCGAAGAACATATTCTATTTTTCCATATCCATTATAATCGGTGACTATAGAACATTCCCTTCCGGTTTTAGGTGCAAGCAACTGACAATTTACAAGTCCTTCCTGTACCGCCGCCTGATAAGCGCGAACAAGACCGCCTGTGCCAAGAAGCACCCCACCAAAGTAACGTGTAACCACCACGACGCAATTGTGAATGTTTTCTCGAAGGAGCACATCCAACATTGGGCGCCCTGCAGTCTGGGCTGGCTCACCATCATCATTACATCGTGTAATCTCGTTATTCTGGCCAATTACAAAAGCTGAGCAGTTGTGTCTAGCATCCCAGAATTCCTTTTTCTTTCCATTTATAAACTGCACTGCCTCCTCCTCAGAAGTGACAGGAGCAATATGTGCAATAAAGCGAGATTTCTTTTCTTCTATCTCACCTGTGCCACCTTTATATACGATTCTAAATTCCTTATCTGCCATACCGCTTCCTTCCTGAGCTTAGTTCTCTTTATTATAATCAAATTTTTTGCTATAATGAAGTCTAAATTTGGAGGTAAATATGAATTACGGAAAAGAAAATGCGGCTAAGCAATCCGTTCAGTTAGCTGGCCGAGGCAAGCGCAAGCGTCACAGCGCAGGACTTGCCGTTATTCGTATCACTTTGATATGTATAGTTTCGGTTGTAGTTGCAAGCGGTATTTTTGCTTACCTTTACGCAAAAAACTTGATAGATCAGTTACCTGATGTATCTACTATAGATATTTCACCTACTGGTTACATGAGTACAGTGTATGATTCTAACGGCAATGAAATAGAAACACTTGCTTCGACAGGTGCCAATAGAACCTATGTCACATTACAGCAGATTCCTGAAGATTTACAACACGCTTTCGTAGCTATCGAGGATTCTCGTTTCTATGAACACAACGGTGTTGATTTACAGGGTATCATCAGAGCAGCTGTCAGAGGCGTACTTAACGGCTTCGATTTCTCAGAAGGTGCTAGTACTATCACCCAGCAGTTGCTTAAGAACAATTACTTCACCACATGGACATCTGAGCACACATTTGCTGATAGCTTAAATAGAAAAATTCAAGAACAATACTTGGCTGTTCAATTGGAAAAGATTGTAAAGAAATCTGTTATTTTAGAGAACTACCTTAATAGTATCAACCTTGGACAAAACACATTAGGCGTTGAATCCGCAGCAGAGCGTTATTTCAATAAGCCCGTTTCTGATTTAACACTTTCAGAATGTGCTGTCATTGCTGGTATCACTCAGAATCCTTCTCGCTTTAATCCTATTTCAAAGCCAGAGGAAAACGCTAAGCGTCGTAAAAAAGTTTTAGTAAAGATGCTTGAGCAGGGATATATTACAGAGAGCGAGTATGAAACTGCTCTCGCAGATGATGTTTATGATAGAATCCAGGTTCTCAACACAGAACTTTCTACATCATCTACTTCATATTTTGTAGACGCACTTACAGATGAAATTGTTTTAGATTTACAGGAGAAACTTGGATATTCTGAATCAGAGGCTTACTCATTATTGTATTCAGGTGGTCTATCAATTTACTCTACGCAGGATTCCAACATCCAGTCT
>JAFYYE010000337.1 GCA_017557715.1 Pseudobutyrivibrio sp. | reverse complement strand
TTTTAAATCGTAAGATTCCAATTGTACGTGGATTTGATGACGTATTCTATGCACCACACAGCCGCCACACAGGGGTTTCAACAGAGCTTATTGAGGCTTGCCCTGAGCTTGTTGTGTGTGCTAAGGGCGAAGAGGCTGGTGTATTCCTCTGTATGTCACAGGACGGCAGCAATATTTTCGTCATGGGTCACCCAGAGTACGATCGCTACACCCTCGATACAGAGTACAAGCGTGACGTAGGTAAGGGCCTTGAAATCGCCCTCCCTGAGAACTATTATCCAGACGATGACCCTGAGCAGAAGCCTCTGCTTCAGTGGAGAAGTCATGGGAATATCTTGTATTCTAACTGGCTCAATTACTACGTATACCAGAATACACCTTATGAATGGAACAAAATCAGCGAAAAATAGCGTATTTATGCGGGCTGCGAGATTTCTACAAATATCGTAAATTGTCGCAAATTATCGTAAACCTTCAAAAAAATGGAGCGAAAATGGCGCATAAATAGGGCATTTGCGGCAAAAAATGGCGCACAATGGCGCACGATTTCATACGACATCTGATTCTTAATTTAAGACCAATTTATAACACAGAGCGATTTACACATTTGTTGTAAAACCGCTCTTTTTTTATGTTTTTCTTTATTAGAAAAGGAGGAAAAAAGGAATGGAGCGTACGACATTTAGTGAGAAATTTATGGAAGATTTAAAGAAACAGCTTGAGCAGTCAGGAGAAAAGTATTTGGTGTCCACAAATGAAGTCCAAAAGATGAACCAATCTTATGAAGCTATCACTGTAAAACCGGAGAATGGACTGGTAGGAGTAAACCTTAATCTATCAGAGATTTATGAAAGATATGAAAAGGGTTATGATTATGCATCTATATTATTGGATGTTACTGAAAAGGCGAAAAGGGCACTTCATGACAGACCTGATTTTGATTTAGCTTCCTTACAGGATTATGACAAGATGAAGGAAAAGCTTTCTATGGAGGTTGTTTCAGCTGAGCGTAATGCCGAGCTTTTAGAAAAGGTTCCACATAAGGATTTAGAGGATATGGCTATCGTTTATCGATTTGTGCTTGATACAGATGTTGAAGGAAGGGGCTCAATCCTAATTACCAATCAGCTTCTTGAGAACTACGGTATTACTGCAGAGCAGTTACATCAGGATGCCATGGAATTTGCTCCTGTTATGAGACCTGCCGTGATTAAGACAATGACAGAGACATTGCTTGAAATGTTAGGACCAGAGGCAAAGGATATGGTTCCTTACATTCCTGAAGATCCAATATTTGTTGCAACAGTGCCAGACAAGGTTCAAGGAGCTGGTGTTATTGCTTACCAGGATTTCATGGATAAAGCAGCTGAAAGAGTTGGCGGAGACTTCTATATTTTGCCAAGCAGCATCCATGAAGTTCTATTGGTGAGGGATGATGGAAACTTTAATATCGATACTCTTAAGGATATGGTTCACGAGGCAAATAGCACAGAGGTGGCTCCGGAGGATATTCTTACAGATAGTGTTTATCATTATGATTCTAGAGAGAAAGTATTTGAGCTTGCTGAAAAGTATAAGGAGCGAGTGCAGGAAAGACCCAGGGAATCAGTTATAGATAGACTTGAAAAGAACAAGAAAGAGATGAACACCTTTAGGGATGCGCCTACTCGTACTCCTGTGCTAGGTGGTGAAGCCTTATAATGAGGTTCGATTATTTTTACGGTCGCGAAAGCGATCTTTTTTCATTTATACGAGTTCCTAAGCTCCTCTTTACTGAGGAGCTTTTTAAGGGACTTTCAACTGAGGCAAAGCTATTATATGGATTTTTGTTAGATAGGGTTAGCCTTTCTAGGGAAAATGGTTGGGTAGATGAGGATAAACGAATTTACATTAATTTCAGCATTCAAGATGTGATTGATCATCTGGGGTGCGGAAGCAACAAGGCAGTGAATACCATGAAGGAATTAGAAGAATGTGGCTTGATAGAAAAAAGAAGAGTTGGATTTACAAAGCCAAACATTATCTATGTAAAGAACTTTTACTCAGTATTTTCAAAAGAGGAATTCATGAATGTTGAAAAACAAAATTCAGGAATATCTGAAAGCAACAATCATGAATGTGTCAAACCACAATCAAATAATACTGATATAAATAAGCCTAATCAAAATAATGGAATGGAAGGGAATGGATTGGATGAGCTGGTCAGCTACGAGGGCTATGTGGCTAGTAACATTTCATTAGACATTCTAAAACAGAAGTATCCATATCAACAGGAGCTGTTAGACCAGATTGTAGCACTTATTGCAGATGTGCTTTGTTCTAGTAGCTCAAAGATATGTGT
>JAFYYE010000336.1 GCA_017557715.1 Pseudobutyrivibrio sp. | reverse complement strand
GACGAATAATATTGCTAAGCTCTCGCATTACTTCTTCATTAATACGAGTATTTTTTACTGAATTTTTTCTCATTATCTAGGTACCTCAACCATAATGTAGGCCTCGATGATATCCATTTCCTGAACGTCATTGAAGTCTTCAATAACAAGACCACACTCGAAGTTTGTCTTAACTTCCTTAACATCATCCTTGAATCTCTTAAGAGAACCAAGCTTTCCTTCGTGGATGAGTTCGCCTTCACGTGTAACACGAACCATACAATCTCTCTGGAAGTAACCATCTGTTACATATGAACCAGCGATGTTACCAACGCCAGAAGCCTTGAAGATCTGACGAACCTCAGCATGACCGATAACCTTCTCTTCGAAGATAGGATCGAGCATACCCTTCATAGCTGACTCAACATCATTGATAGCATCGTAGATTACCTTATAGAGACGAAGATCTACGCCTTCTCTATCAGCTGTCATCTTAGCCTGTGGATCAACACGAACGTTAAATCCGATGATGATAGCGTTTGAAGCAGATGCAAGAACTACGTCAGATTCGTTAATTGTACCTACACCACCGTGGATTGTCTTAACAACAACTTCCTCATTTGAAAGCTTTTCAAGTGACTGCTTAACAGCCTCAACAGAACCCTGAACGTCAGCCTTAACGATGATATCAAGTTCCTTAAGATTTCCTGATTCAATCTCGCTGAAGAGTGCATCAAGAGACATCTTAGACTTAGTCTGCTCAACGAGCTTGTTCTTGTGTTCTGCAACGAATGTATCAGCAAATGAGTGAGCTTCCTTCTCAGAATCAAATGACATTAATACTTCACCAGCGTTTGGAACCTCAGAAAGACCAAGAATCTCAACTGGAACTGAAGGACCAGCACTCTTAACACGAGCGCCTGTATCATCAAGCATTGCTCTAACCTTACCATAGCAGCTACCGCAGGCAACAGGATCACCAACGTGAAGTGTACCCTTCTGAACAAGTACTGTTGCAACAGCACCACGTCCCTTATCAAGCTGTGCCTCAATAACAAGACCACGAGCCTTACGGTTAGGATTAGCCTTAAGCTCAAGTACTTCTGCTGTAAGAAGAATCATCTCAAGAAGGTTGTCGATACCTTCCTTTGTGTGAGCTGATACTGGACAGAATACTGTGCTTCCGCCCCAATCCTCAGGAATGAGCTGGTACTCAGAAAGTTCCTGCTTAACTCTATCGATATTTGCGTTTGGCTTATCAATCTTGTTGATTGCAACGATGATTTCGATGCCAGCAGCCTTTGCATGGTTGATAGCTTCTACTGTCTGAGGCATAACACCATCATCAGCAGCAACTACAAGGATAGCAATATCTGTAGAGTTAGCACCACGCATACGCATTGCTGTGAAGGCCTCATGACCTGGTGTATCAAGGAATGTAATATCCTGATTATTAATTGAAACTGTATAAGCACCGATGTGCTGTGTGATACCACCAGCCTCACGGTCTGTAACCTTTGTATCTCTAATAGCATCAAGAAGAGATGTCTTACCATGATCTACGTGACCCATTACGCAGACAACAGGTGGACGTGATGGATAGCTAGATGTATCCTCTTCCTCTTCCTTAAGAAGCTCAGCGATAACATCAACCTTCTCCTCTTCCTCACAGATACAGTTGAACTCGAGTGCGATTTCCTCAGCCTTCTCGAAATCAACCTCCTGATTTACAGTAACCATTGTACCCTTCATGAAAAGAGTCTTAACAACAGCTGAAGCCTGAACCTTCATCTTGTCAGCAAGATCCTTGATTGTGATTCTATCAGGAATTGTAATTGTAAGAACCTCGTCCATGTTACGCTCTGGAGCCTTTGGAGTATTGTTCTTTTTCTTCTTTCCACCATTCTTTTCAAGATTGATGAAATTCTCCTGCTTCTTTCCACCTAAATTGTTGTTATCTTTATTATTCTTCTTTTTCTTGTCATCACGACGACCGCCCTTACCATTGTTAGAAGGAGCCATATCTGGAGCTGAATTCTGTGATGGACGTGCATTTCTATCTCCACGACCTTCACCATTTCTAGCTGGTCTATCGTTTCTATCGTTTCTTTCAGGTCTGTCGCCGCGCTCTGGACGCTTTCCAGCTGGCTTGTCACCTCTTGCAGGTCTATCACCTCTCTCAGGACGATCCTGACGACCTTCACGTTTTTCGCCGCGCTCTACACGCTCTGGACGTTCCTTCTTTACTGGACGCTGCTCACGTACTTCCTCAGAAGCATTATTCTTCTTTGACGCAAACTCTGTGTCCTGAGACTGTGCACTTGCTCTCTGAGATGGACGAACACCATCAGCAAATGTACGAGGTCTGATTGGTCCTCTTGGCTGCTGCTGATTCTGTCCAGCAGGCTTCTTCTGACCGTTATTATCTCTGTTTTCGTTTCTTGAAGAATCAGAACCTCTTCTTCTTCTGTCATCTCTGTCACGAGTAACAACGAATACATTCTTCTTTTTCTTAACAGGATTTCCATCCTTATCTACTGCAGGACGTGGCTTCTTAACAGGATTTCCATCCTTGTCAACAGTGTGAGCCTGCTTTGGAGCAGCCTTCTTTTCGTCCTTTGGTGCAAACTTAGCTCTAACCTTAGCAGCAATGTCATCTTCAACACCGCTCTGAGGTTTTGCTTCTATACCACTTGCTTCAAGAAAAGCAATAACGTCCTTGCTTTCCTTTCCAAGCTCTTTGGCTAATTCATGTACTTTAATTTTTGCCATCTAATATCCTCCTCATCTACTTCAGTATCTTATCTAGAATGCTTAAGGATAAATTTTCATCGCACACTACAATCGATGCCCGATATTCTTTACCAATTGCATGACCTAAAGATTCTTTGGTTCCATATTCCACGTATTTAACATCGTAGAAATCGCAGGAATTTGAAAATGATTTCTTAGTATTTGCTGAGGCATCTGTTGCAACAATGCATAAAGAACCAATTCCTTCTTTAATAGCCTGCTCACAAGCAAATTCACCGCTTACGAGACGGCCTGCCTTCATGGCCATACTAATCATATTAAGACCTTTATCTACTGCCATTTTCTAACTCCATTTTTAATTTATTAATCACCTCTTCAGAAATAGTTCCTTTTAATGCTCTATTAAAAGATCTTTTCTTTTCAGCTAATGCAATGCAATCTACGTTTTTGCAGACATACGCGCCACGACCCTGAGCTTTATAACTCAAATCAACCTGAGCTTGTCCATCAATCCTAACTACCCTAAATAACTGGTCCTTAGGAAGCATTTGATTACATGCAACGCATTTTCTAAGAGGTAATGGTTTACCATTCATTTACTCTTCCTCTGAAGACTCTTCTGACTCAGACTCCTCGTACTCCTCATCGTACTCGCCGTCCTCATCATAGTACTCCTCATCATCATAGTACTCGTCTTCATCATCATAATCCTCTTCATAATCAAGGAAGTCACCAGCTTCTTTAGCCTGCGTCTCGCTCTTGATATCGATCTTGAAGCCAGTAAGACGAGCTGCAAGACGAGCATTCTGACCTTCCTTACCGATTGCGAGAGAAAGCTGATAATCTGGAACAACTACACGAGCTGTCTTCTCATCTGCATCTGCAATAACAGCAACAACCTTTGCAGGTGAAAGAGCATTTTCAATGAGGTAAGCAGGGTTTTCATCCCACTCAACGATATCGATTTTCTCACCACGAAGCTCATTAACGATTGCATTTACACGAGCACCGTTCTGACCTACGCAAGCTCCTACTGGATCAACATCCTCGTCATTTGACCAAACAGCAATCTTTGTACGGCTGCCAGCCTCACGAGAGATTGACTTAATCTCAACGATACCATCACGAACCTCTGAAACTTCTTCCTCAAAGAGCTTCTTAACGAGCTCTGGATGAGTACGAGATACAAGGATACGTGGTCCCTTGTTAGAAGTCTTAACTTCTACGATATAAACCTTGATACGGTCCTGTGGCTTGTAGTACTCGCCCTTAACCTGCTCAGACTCTGAAAGGAAGCCTTCGAGCTTACCAAGATTAACGTGGATATTATTTCCAGAGAAACGTGTAACAACACCTGTAACAACCTTGTGCTGAAGCTCATAGTACTCCTCATAAAGTACCTTGCGCTCTTCTTCACGAATCTTCTGAGTGATTGTGTTCTTAGCTGCTGTAGCTGCGATACGACCAAAGTCCTTAGACTTAACTTCAATCTGGATGATATCGCCAACCTGATGCTTACCGCTGATATCCTGTGCGTCTGTAAGTGAAATCTCTTCAACAGGATCCATAACCTCATCAACTACTGTCTTTGAAAGATAAACGTGATATTCACCAGTAGCCTTGTCGATTTCAACTGAAGCGTTATCAGCCTTTCCATAATTATTCTTACATGCGATGAGAAGTGAATTCTCGATTGTTTCAATTAAAACATCCATGCTAATGTTTTTCTCTTTGGCAAGATCTGTAAGAGCTTCCCAAAAATCGTTAGTATTATTTGCTGCCATATTTCCTCCTAATATACTAAAAGTCTATAGATAATCTAACCTGTGCAACATCTGATCTATTAAATATTTCTGTACCATCCTCAAATTCGATAGTGAGTGTTTCCTTATCGAATGCCTTGAGTGTTCCTGTAAATTCTTTTGCTCCGTTAATTGGCTTGTAAGTCTTGATATCAACATCCTGACCTAACGCCTTTTCAAAATGCTTGTCTTTTTTAAGGACTCTACCAAGACCTGGTGAGCTAACCTCAAAAATGTAACCTTCATCGCCGCCAATGCTTGGCTCAGCATCAAGAAGTTCGTTCATTCTTCTGCTGACATCAACACAGTCGTCGATTGTGATTCCACCTTCCTTGTCGATAAAAGCTCTGAGATAATAGTCTGAACCTTCTTTGACATATTCAACGTCGTAAAGCTCAAAGCCCATTTCATCAAGAATAGGAGTAATCAATTCTTCTGTACGCTTTTCATAAGCGGAATTCTTTGACATAAAAGTCCTCCTTATTCAGTTTTCAACGTTATAAAAGCATAAACAAAGAGAGAGCAAAATTGCTCTCTCTTCAGTCGCTCTCTTCAATAACAATGTAATTATATCAGAAAATTTGATATTTGCAAGCATTTTAGACATTTTAAATAATTAGTGGTGGAAAAGTCTAAGGCCTGTGAATGACATTACCATATTGTACTTGTCACATGTATCAATAACATTGTCATCTCGAACTGAGCCACCTGGCTGGGCAACATACTGAACACCAGACTTGTGGGCACGCTCAATGTTGTCACCAAATGGGAAGAATGCATCACTTCCTACAGAAACTCCTGTCATCTTATCAAGCCATGCGCGCTTCTCAGCTCTAGTAAATTCACTTGGACGAGTCTTAAATGTTTTCTGCCAAACATCATCACCAATTACATCCTCAAATTCATCACCAATGTAAAGGTCGATTGCATTATCTCTGTCTGCTCTCTTGATGCCATCTACAAAATCAAGATTTAAAACCTTTGGAGACTGTCGTAACCACCAGTTATCAGCCTTCTGACCTGCAAGACGTGTACAGTGAATACGTGACTGCTGGCCAGCACCAATACCAATTGCCTGTCCATCCTTTACATAACAAACTGAATTTGACTGTGTATATTTAAGAGTAATCATAGCAATTGCCAAATCAATCTTTGCCTGCTCAGGAAGCTCTTTGTTTTTAGTAACAATGTTTGCAAAGAAATTATCATCAATAACAAGCTCGTTTCGTCCCTGCTCAAATGTAATACCAAATACTTCCTTACGCTCTAACTGCTTTGGAACATAAGAAGGATCAATCTTAATAACAGCATAATTGCCATTCTTTTTAGCCTTTAAAATCTCAAGAGCCTCTGGCTCATATCCTGGAGCAATAACACCATCAGATACTTCTCTTTTAATGAGCTTTGCTGTAGCAACATCACAAACATCAGAAAGAGAAATAAAATCACCAAAAGAAGACATTCTATCTGCTCCACGAGCTCTGGCATATGCATTTGCAAGTGGTGTAAATTCCATATCCAAATCATCACACCAATAAATCTTGCGCTCAACCTCTGAAAGTGGAAGGCCCACAGCTGCACCAGCTGGGCTGACATGTTTAAATGAAGTTGCTGCTGGAAGACCTGTTGCCTTCTTAAGTTCGCTTACAAGCTGCCAACCATTAAAGGCATCAAGGAAATTTATGTAACCAGGCTTACCGCTTAATACTTCAATAGGAAGTTCTCCCTCTTCCATATAGATGCGGCTAGGCTTCTGGTTTGGATTACAACCGTACTTTAATTCCAATTCATTCATAGCATTATTCTCCTATTTTCTAATATTCTTATTAATGATACGAGTCTCTTTCGCGCCTGTTACAATATCAATGTAACGTACGAAAAGAGAAACCTTATTCTCAGAATTAAGATTTGACCAAATCATATCGGTGAATTCATCGATATTTCCAGAAATTTCAATTGGTGTAGGCTCGCCTTCATATGAAGGAAGTGGATTTCCATCGCCCATATAAGTGTGAATAAAACGACCTGAACCGGCCTTAGGATTAGAATAATCAAAGGTGTATCTATTACATGAATCAGAATCACCCATGTTAGATTTAAGTATAGACATTAAATAGCTGAATTGTCCGTTTTCGATGTGAAGAAGACCTGAAATACGAGGTGTGAAGTTTGGTCCATCAGGCTCAAATTCACGTCTGCGAAGAGACTGCTCGAATGTTTCGCCTTTTTCCATATACTCATAAATTGTATCTGTCTGGTCTCCGTTTGTAACAATGGTGTCATCACCAAGTACTCTTACCGGAGCGTAGATTATAAGGCTTGGGTCAGTAAGCTTTGATGGGTCGAATGCCTCAGTGCGAATGCCCTCTCCTTCTTCGACAAATACTCTGTTTCTAGAATTCTCAGAACGCCCCATAATAAAATAGGCAGTGACAGCCTTGGTTCCATCTGACGATCTACCAATGACAATGCCTCTGCCTGGGTAACTGGTTTCTGATAATTCTCTTGCTAAAGATTTAACTACCATGGGTTCCTCCTTAAAATGCAATTTCCGAGCAAAATTATAACTGAACCCATGGCAAATGTCTACGATTTTGTATCAAACTTACTAATAATATCATCTGCTGATAATGAGTATGATCCTGTGTTATTGTAAGACTTCTTTCCAGTAATATCTGCAAGGGATGTGCTAGCGTAGGAATTAGTCATAGACGCTTTCGTAGCAATCTGATAAGCATAACTTCCAGTGCCGCTAAACAAGTCTTTTACATAAGACATAGTAGCTTTCTTTTTAAGAAAGTCCTCATCAACATTAAGATGATTCTTGCTATCGATATAAACACCTGCCTTACTCAATGTAGCAGAAGCCTTTTGTGATGTTGTGACCATAGCGGCAACCTGAGTAAGCACTCCCATATTGTCAGCTTCCTGACCACTATCGACAAGCTCATTATATGCTTTCGCGAAGTTATTTATAGCATTATAGATTTTATCCCTGTCGTAATCCTTTGTTACTTTACCTTCCTCATCTTCAGTTTCAACCTGTTCCCAGATTGAATTTGAACCCTTTGCAAGCAAAGCATCCGTAGCTTTATTAAGTCCTGAAGCATCATTTCTAATTCCACTAAGGTTTGAAAGATTTTCCTTAGACTTTGCGCTGGATTCAGATTTTAAATTGCCCTCACTATCATATTTTGCATAGTAAGACTTGACTAATTTAGCGTATGAACCTGAACGAATCTGAGAAAGGTTTGTTAAAGAGGCCTCTAACCCACCAAAAATAGAGCTTGTGGTGTTAGATGAACCGCCAAACAAAGAATAAATAGAATCATTTCCAAAAGAATTAATTGTTAAAGACATAAACATCACTCCTTTGAATAAAAACCTGAACGTCCTTGTTCCAGTTTTTATGCCTTTACATACTTTTACTCATGATTATATTATCAAAAAAATGTGTTATTTCTGTGTGTTTTATAACCTCACAGGGACGCATTCACTTCTCAGATATTTTTTCAAATCCACGATTTCTAATTCTTTGTAATGGAACAATGATGCTGCAAGTGCCGCATCAGCACCACCGATTGTAAGTGCATCTTTGAAATGCTCCATTGTGCCGGCGCCTCCTGAAGCGATAACAGGAATATTTACAGCTTCTGAAATTGCTTTTGTAAGCTCTATATCAAAACCGGCCTTAGTACCATCCTGATCCATTGATGTAAGAAGAATCTCTCCCGCACCAAGCTTTTCAGCCTGAAGAGCCCATTCTACTGCATCAATACCACAATCAAGTCGACCTCCGTGTTTGAAAATATTAAAGCCGCTGCCATCTGCACGCTTTTTAGCATCAATAGCAACAACAACGCACTGACTTCCAAATTTATCAGCTGCATCAGCAATTAATCGAGGATTATCAATTGCTGAAGAGTTAACAGAAATCTTATCAGCACCTTCACGAAGTAAGGCCTTAAAATCATCAACAGTTCTGATGCCGCCACCAACTGTAAAAGGTATAAATACCTGCTCTGCTACACGACGAACCATATCAACAACTGTATTTCTGTGGTCAGATGATGCTGTAATATCCAGAAAAACAACTTCATCTGCACCAGCTTTATCATAAGCTGCAGCAATTTCAACTGGGTCGCCAGCATCACGAAGGTCAACAAAATTAACACCTTTGACTACGCGGCCATCTTTAACGTCTAAACATGGAATGATTCTTTTAGTAAACATATTATTCTCCTATAATGACACCTCATCAGTCACCTGCGGTGACAGCTTGTCTCGCCTCCCGGCTCGGTCGTTGCTAAACAGGCTCCACTGGAGCCTAGCAACTCTCAAGGGGAAGCCTTTAAAGGTTTGCAAAGTTTTTAAGTATCTGAAGTCCCACTGTAGAAGACTTTTCTGGATGGAATTGGCATGCAAAAATATTGTCCTTTTCCACTGAGGCATGAATATGACAACCATAATCCGTTGTGGCGGTAACAATTGAAGGTTCTGATGCCTCAAGATAATATGAATGAACAAAATAAACAAAGTTGCCTTCGTCTATCCCTTCAAACAGCTTTCCCTTATTAGGAAAGTCTAAAGAATTCCAACCTATATGAGGCACCTTAAGTCCAGGAGCATCAGGAATTCTTTTAACAACACCATCAAGAAGATTCAATCCTTTACATCCAGGTGACTCCTCACTGGATTCAAATAATAGCTGAAGTCCAAGACAAATTCCTATAAAAGGTCTTTCGCTTTGAACATAATCCTTAATTGCTCTATCTAGCTCATATTTTTTCAGATGCTCCATGGCATCAGCAAAAGAGCCGACTCCTGGTAAAACCAGGCGGTCGGCCTTTTCAATTACACTAAAATCCCTGGTGAGAACAGTATTCTCACCAAGGATTCCAAATGCTTTCTCTACACTTTTAATGTTTCCTGCGTCGTAATCAAGTATTGCAATCATGTGTCTGGTAAACCTAACTTTCTAAGCACTTTTCTAAGTTCGATTGTATAATAATGTCGGTTTGGTTGCTTATAGATAGCCATGGCTTCATCCACTGACAATCCGAAGTCCTGCTCCAGTTCGATAATAATACTATTACCTAAAGCATCATACTCTTCAGATATTCCATATTCTACAGCATCATCTTTATATTTTTCGTATCTACCAAGTCCCTTTAACAATGAATCCAAAGCGTAATTATACATTTTGTAATTCATAAAGGTTGTATACTCATCCTGACACTGTTGCAAATCGGCCAATGTTCTAGCCTGATTTCTAAGTAGTTCGACCTTTTCATCTGATCTGAAATCAAAACCGTTAAGCTTCTCATATGCAGCTATATAATTGCCCTGATCAAACAATTCTCTGGCTTGAGCCATGTGGCGTTTTAAGCCTGTGAAAGTCATTCCAACCAATACAACACCTATTATTGATATAGATAATATCAAAAAAGTTGCAATAATGGAAATAGGAATTTTAGGAGAATTATCAGGTTCTTTTGGTTTCTTTTCCTTTTTGGCTTTGGCGGCTTGGCAGGTTTTTCTTTCTTACCCTTTTCCTTTTCCTTCTTTGCGGCTTCTTTTTCCTTTTTCGCCGCTTCTTTAGCAGCCTTCTTTTCTTCCTTTTCCCTCTTCTTTTTCGCTTTAGGGTCTTCAGGTAGTCCGCCTTCAGGAATTATAGGATTTCCTTCCTCATCATAGGTTATTTCAACCGTTGCCGCAGCGGCTGCAGCGGCAGCTGCCTCAGCCTCAGCTATTTCATCCTCATCAGGAGCACCAAATATAATAAGTGCAAGCTTTTGTAAAAATGGATTGGGCTTTTTCTCACCCTTTTCCTTCGTTTT
>JAFYYE010000335.1 GCA_017557715.1 Pseudobutyrivibrio sp. | reverse complement strand
TCGCCAAAGCCGTTGATAAGAAGGCTTGGGTCGTTGTCGTTGATGATGCAGGACATTGGGATAATATCTCCGTCAATACCAAACTCTGCCTGAAGCTCTGATGCATGCTCCTTGAACGCAAGAAGAACCTCTTCAAATTCATCAACTGTTGTAGGTGTCTCAAGTCCAAGGAAGTCAAGCCACTTCTGGTTGATGAATGTCATGTTGTTACCAACTGTCTGAATAGCTGTCTTTTCGCTACCAAGCTGCTCAATCCAAGGAAGTGCCCAAATGTGACCATCCTCGTCCTCGCACATTGTTCTATACTCTGGATACTTATCAAATACTGCCTTAAGATTTGGCATGTTGTTATCAATGTACTCTTCAACTGGAACGATAACGCCCTGATCTGCATATCTGATTAAGTCGTTGTCGCCAAAACCAGCGTTAAATACCATATCTGTAAGTGTATTTACGTTTGACATATTGAGGGAAATCTTATCTCCCCACTGATCAGATGAGATTGCTGTCCAATCAACGTGTACATTTGTCTCCTCTTCAAGTCTCTTGAAGATTGTACGGTTGTTAGGATTCTCCTCTGTTCCTACAGGATAGCTGATTGTTCCTGTGATTGTTACCTGCTCTGCAAGTGGCCAAGTGATGTTGCTTGCATCTACCTTGTCTGCATTGCTGGCACTGTTGCCACCCTTGCCACAGCCGACAAACATTGATGAAGCCATTGTCATCGCAAGAGCTGCAGCTACAATACGTTTTGCATTTCTCTTCTTCATTTTCTTGTTCTCCTCCTAATTTATATAACAGCTTATGCTGCTATTAACTTATAAATTTTTTTAACCCTTTACTGAACCCACCATAATACCTGCATCGAAGTACTTCTGGAAGAATGGATACATTACTAAAAGTGGTAAACTTGAAATAATGATAGTTGCATACTTAAGTAATTCTGCCAACTGTGCTCTCTGTGCTGTAGACTGCATATCTGCAATCATCCCTGGGTCTGGTTGGTTCTGAATCAAAATAGATCTAAGAACCAGCTGCAAAGGTTGTTTTGAAGCAGAATTAAGATAAATCATTGCGTCGAAATAGCTATTCCACATTCCAACGAACTGCCATAGACAGAGAACAGCAATTACAGGAGCACAAACTGGCAAAAGTATTTTGAAGAAAAAGGTTAATTCATTAGCTCCGTCTACTTCAGCAGCTTCTCTTAACTCTGCAGGGATACCTCTATAATATGTTCTGGCAATAATCATATTCCAAACTGAGAATGTTCCAGGAAGAATTACTGCCCACATGCTATCAAGCAAGCCCATCTTGCTTATCAACAAATATGTAGGAATCAATCCACCACCAAAGAACATAGTAATCATAAAAATGGTGTTAAAGAATTTTCTTCCCTTGAACTCCTCCAATGACATTGGATAAGCACAAAGCATTGTGATAAACACAGATAAAAATGTAAATATTACTGAATAAAGAATTGAGTTTTTAAAGCCAACCCAAATCTGTGCATTTGAAATAACTCTTTCGTACGCGGTTAGTGTCCACTTTTCTAAATCGAATGTAAGACCCTTGTTCTGAAGAGTGATTGGATCCATAAATGATGCGATAACGATGTAAATCATAGGTACGATAATCGCAAGAACAAACAGACCCAAAAGTATATAACCAATAAGTAAGAATGCCTTATCGCCTAGTGAATACTTGGCGAATTTACTTTTTTTCTTCTTTGTTTCCATCATAACCTCCAATTAAAGTCCCTGTCCGTCATTCATCTTTTCAACTACCTTATTAACAACGATTAATAAGATAAGGTTGATAACAGTGTTGAACAAACCAACGGCTGTTGAATAACTATAGTTTCCATCCAGAAGACCTTTCTTATATACATAGGTAGCAATGATTTCTGATGCACCTAAGTTCAAATCTGTTTGTAATGCGTATGCCTTTTCAAAGCCAAGGCTCATGATGTTTCCGGCCTGAAGAATAAACTGGATAACTACCATATCTTTAATTGCTGGCCACTCAACTGCTTTGATCTGCTGGAAGATATTTGCTCCATCAATCTGAGCAGCTTCTTTAAGTTCCTGGCTTGCATTTGCAAGTGCTGCAGTGTACATAATTGATGCCCAACCTGCACCCTGCCAGATACCAGATGTAATGTAAATTGGTCTGAACGCTTCAGGTAATGTTAGGAAATTGATTGTAGTTCCAAGTAACATATTAAGTGGTCCTGTTACTGAAAGGAAAATTCTAACCATACCGCATAGTACGATAACTGAGATAAAGTTTGGCATGTAAAGCACTAACTGAATCTTCTGTTTGATTTTTGCACTCTCAATTCTATTAAGTAATAGTGCTAAGATAATTGGTACTGGGAATCCCCACAATAATCCGAACACACTAAGCTTCAAAGTGTTTACCAGATATGTCATAAAATCTGGTGATGAAAGAAATTGCTTAAAATATTCAAAACCAACCCACTCACTATTTAAGAATCCTTTGAATGGACTGTACTTTTCAAAAGCAATTAGAATACCACCCATTGGTAAGTATTTGAAAATTATAGTCAGTAATAATGCTGGTCCTAAAAAGAACACATATAATCTCCAATGATGCATCACATACAGCCAAGTGTTATGCATTTTCGCCTTCGTCTTCATTTCTCCTCCTTATGTTGCACTTGTTTGTGCATTTGTGCATTTGCACAAGTTTTTCGATGTGTTAAATATAACACATTTTTACATATGTCGCAATTGTTATTTCAGGTTTGTGTAATGTATACAGAATGGCCTGTTTACTTTTGTTCAAATGTGTCATAGTTTTTTCACATTTTTACATTTGACAAAATGATTTTTACATTTTATGATAGTTAGGACAATAAAAATCAACTACGTTTGGGGGATTATTATGGCGAATAAAGTCACCATTCAAGATATTGCAGATGCCCTCGGGGTATCTAGAAATACAGTTTCAAAGGCTATCAATAATACAGGTATCTTAGCAGATGCCACTAGAGAAAAGGTTTTAGCAAAAGCTGTCGAAATGGGATATAAGCAATTCTCATATGCTAATTCTATGGAAGATTTCCTAGATAAGGCCTCAGCAAAAAAACCTTTAGCAACTGGAGATATAGCTTTTTTCAGTGGTTCATTTCTAGACAATTCACATTTTGCATCTACAATGCTTGATAAATTTCAATATGAAATAACGCAGCTTGGCTACGGTCTTACAATGCAGCGCATCACACCTGAGAATGTTGAGACACTTAGTTTACCAGCCAGCTTTAATAAGGAAAGAACTCAAGGCATCATCTGTGTCGAAATGTTTAATCAAAAGTACTGTGAAATGCTTTGCGAATTAAACATTCCTATATTATTTGTAGATGCTCCAGTTGGCAGCTACAGTCACCAGCTTGCCGGTGATATTCTTCTAATGGACAATACCACAGGCATCTTCACTTTGATTTCTGAAATGAAAAAGCGTGGAATTAAGAAGATTGGCTTTATAGGAGAGTCAAACCACTGCCGTTCTTTCTTTGAAAGATATGTAGCTTTTAGAAATGCTATGTTCCTTAATGGTCTTGAGATTGACGAGAAATACTGTCTCACAGATATCCATAAGCACGGACCAGAATATTTTGCTTGTCTTTTTGAAGAGCTGTCAAAGCTCAAGAAATTACCAGAGCTTTTCATCTGTGCAAATGATTTTGTAGCTATTGACCTTGTAAACTGTCTCAAGATTCAAAAGCATTCCTATCCAGATGATGTTATGATTTGTGGCTTCGATGATTCTGCTGAGTCAAAGGTAATGACTCCAGCTCTTACCACCTGCCACATTCACTCACAGATTATGGGCTTCACTGCTGCCAATCTCTTAGTATCAAGAATTGAGCAGCCAGATTTGAACTATCGTACCGTATATACGGAAGCAAATCTTATTTTAAGAGGTTCCACTAAAGATTAATATTCACATATGTCCTGCTCTTTTGCATAGCGACTCAGACATAGGTCGTTTTGTATTGTTGCTTACAAATGAAGTACAAAAAGAAAAGACTCAAGCTTGTAGAAACTTGAGTCTTTTCTTTTCATTCCTCGCCCGTATATGTTCTAGTATAGTATACCATGCTTACTTTCTTTGCAATCCCCAGTATAAACAATGCTGCCATAATAGCAATTGCTGCTTCAAAACTGAAAAAGCTTACTACTATTGCAAAAAATAATAGGAAAATAGCTGCAAACTTTACTGTAAACTTCCCAGATAGTGATTCGATATGACACATACGATCATCATGCATTTCGTTATAAATTTGTGTAAGTTTCTTATCATCCTTAAGAGCATTTGAATACTTTACAAGATGATAAATACTTATGATGTCCAATACGATTACCATTCCTATCACAAATCCCTGCATGAAATCAGCATAATTAGATGTTGCATACCTTGCAGTTATAGTTGGTCTCTGTGACACAAAATACAATGCTTCACTAAGTAGTATAATTCCAACATATGCAAAATTCTGTTTTTTAATTGATTCTCTCATCTGATTCATTTTTTTGTTATTCATTAGTCTTCTTCCTCCAAGCTCTCAAAATCAAATACTTCCTCAATGTTCATATTGAAGTGATGTGCAATCTTATACGCTAATAACAGAGACGCTGTATATTTTCCTACCTCTATAGAAGTAATTGTCTGACGCGTAGTTCCAACAATATCAGCAAGTTCAGATTGCGAAAGTTTATTCACTTTCCTTAACTCCTTTATTTTGTTTTTCATGACAGCCTCCATATTTTTGCTAAGTTCGCTTTGCAGATTTAGTATAGTTTACTTTGCATATTATGTCAAGCTAACTTTGCATTATTTTTTATCTTTTTTCAAAAATCATCCGTAAGCATTAAATAGCTTTAATGTTTTGTGGACACTTTTTTACAAAAACAATGCGTTCCCGAAAATATCTTTTGAATGATAAAATCCGCTGATATTTCTGAGAACGCATTGTTTTTGAACATTTAAATATTGAAATTTACAGTTTTGAGGGAGGTATCTTTTTTATAGAGTATTTTTCTGAAATATTTGTTCACGAAATCAACTGTTTTATTGAACACTTTTGTTAAAGAAATAGCAGCCCATATCGTTTTGCTACCTTGGTATCAAAATAACTATAGTTTAATTATATAAAAATAATAGCGTCAGAATAACTGTTTTTCAAGTTATAATGACGCTATTGTGAAAACTATTCATCAATAATTTAAACTGACACAAAATATAAGGAGCACCTTTTCATAATCGCAAGCTACAATTAGAATCTTTTATCCAACTCTTTTTTTAACTTTTCAGGCGATAAATATAATAATTTCTGTTCAGAAAATAGTAGCTCTTCGAGTTTATTATTTTGTGCATACTTAAAAAACTCTCTTGAATTCATGATGTTTTGTTCTTTGTAGTAATCGCGTAATACTTTTATTTGTCGTGTTATTTTTATATTTGTAATTAATGTACTTGCTTCATCTATAGAATCAACAGCAAAATATTTACTAAGCAAATTCATAATTTGAGCATCTGTAGCTTTTAAATCAAGAAACGCCTCTACTGCTGCCTTAAGATCCCTATTTCTTTGTCGCCTCGTTGCAATATCATTTTCCTCACTTCGGATTTCATCCTCGTGATTTTCCTTTGCTTGATAAAAAGCTTCAGCAACATATTCTCTTACTTTCTTTAGAGTATCAGAACTCATTTTTTACCCCAACTAGTAATCTATTTTTGCTTCACCTGCTTAATCTTCCCACCCACAATAGCTATGATGGCCACTATGAGAAATAGACCTGTATAATTAACAAAAATATCATGGTAAGCACTCTTAGCAAGCGGCTCTATAAACTGAGATACCCACACAGTAAAAAATGCTAATCCCATTGTAGGAACATAGACTACTATAGCTCTTAGAAATACGTTCTTAATTGGCAAATTTTTAGCAAGCTCAAATGCCACAATTCCAATCAAGAGTATTAGGGCTCTTGTAAGCTCATGCCAGTTGCCACTTGGATCTTCTCTTATTCCATCCAGTAAATACAAAATGCTATTTACAATTGTGCCCACTGTGTAAATCACACAGTAGATAAAGACACTTTCCCTAAGCCAGCTGTTCCATACTTTTTTCATGTTGTAAATTCCCTCCCAATAGATAAGATATCGTTATTCTTTTACAAATAAACTCTACCTTTCAGTATATCATAAACATAAGCCTCAATGCGCGAATTTATCCAATGTTTCCTATAAATAGTGGGTCTTTTAACATTGCCTTAAATCCTATTTTTTTGTATCCTAATACTGCTGCCTTATTGGTGGTAACTAAGCAATTTGTAATAGGTGGTATTTATGAATATCCAGAACTACTCTGACAAACCATTCATTGATGAGCACGTCGATGGTTATATTAGACTTGTTTGTCCAAACGACCAAATGACTATGCACATTAGTGATTCCAAACATATAAAAGAAACTGTGACAACTACAATCATACAAAAAGTACCTGTAGAAGAGCTCACTGTTAATAGAAGTAAAAAGAAAAAGAAAAAAATCGTAAAGAACGAAAAAATAAAAACTAAAACAAAAGAAAACACAACAGTAACTAGACACATAGAATTTCCAATTTATAAATGTTCTCGTTGTAAAAAGGTATACACTGCTTCATCTAGGTTTCTCGATGGAGAAGCCATTAAAGTTGATGGAAAAATATATACCAACTTACTTCCACGAAAAAACAGTTTAACTTACAAAAACATACATCATAATGTAAAGATTCGAAAACTAGATAAAGGCTGCTTCTTCATTCATGATATTGAAATACCTGCTACTTGCTGGAATAAAATGTGCAATATGGATGTATTAACTGACGTCGAGGTATCTTTCAAAGATTTACAAGGAATAAACTGTACTGAAATAGTTAAGCACTGTAATAAGTGTAATGCTTACTACATCCAATATGCCGCAGTTAAAGAGCTAACTTTTCCTTTTGAAATAATTAATAATTCTGATATTACTCTCCTTGAAGAAAGAATTGTTGAACGCGCGAAACAAAAAGAATTATTAGAGGCAGCGAAAGCGAAAAAAGAACAAGAAAAGGCAGCTACTATAAAAAAGAATAAAGCTCACATGGCCCAACTTGATATGTACCCCTTTTTCTGGAATGTCTGTCAACTGTAGTTCTGTTATTTCTTATGTTACTGTTCCTGATATTACTCCAGCGCTTCCTGATATTTACCTATGACTTCTTGCTGATCACCGTCTTTTGCAACTAGAATTAAAGAGCCTATTATTAATAAAGCTCCTAGGATTGCCATTAAAGAAATTGTATATTTAAAGACAATTGTGCTAACTACAAGACTTGTTATTGGTTCAAGCATATTTATGAAGGATGCTTTTCCTGCTCCAAGTCTCGATATACCTGCGTTAAGCATTACTATTGCTAAACAAAGCATTACTCCTACCATTGCACTTAATCCAATGTTAACCGCTCCTACTGGCAGTACTGCTTTTTTGGTGACCATATTTGTAATTATGGCTGTCAAAACCACAAACACATTTAAATAAAATGAACGAACCATTAATGGCACATTCCTTGCGCTTGTTTTATCATTTGCTATCATATAAAAAGCGTATGTAAATGCAGTCATAAGTGCTATTACGATTCCAATTTTTTTACCAGAGAAATCTCCTCCTGAAATTAGCGCAAGACCAATTATTGATATAACTATTGCTCCCAATTTTTTCCATGTGAAATTTTCTCTGAAAAGAACTACCATAATCATAGTAACAAGCGCTGGGTAGAAAAAATGAATCATGGTTGTGAATCCTACTGGAATCATTGTATATGCCACATTTAATAAATAATCTGTCATAAATAATCCCAAAATTCCTGTAAGCGCCAGTGCTTTCAGTTCTTTAATGTTTACTTTAAAATTTTCTTTTTTGATTATCCCTACTATAAACGCTGATAACCCTGCAACTGAATTACATACGATAACCATTCCAAGTGGTGATGCTCCTGTTGTCATTACATACTCTTGAATTGAAGGATAGCTCCCTAATAATAATGATGCTAAAACTACTAATAAAATTCCCATTTTTATACCTCTTTTCTTTGAATTAATAAAAAAAGCCAGATAAGACAAATTGTCTTATCTGGCCATAATTACATGTCCATCCGGCATCCTCTAGGATCCCTTGCAAGGTGTTTCCACCGTCCGACTTGACTTAGTATACATAATATAAAAATAATTGTAAAGCTGATTGATAATATTTGTTATCTAATATTATCATAAATATTGATATTTCTTATTATTTAATAATAATAAAATCCATGAAACAAAAAATGCTGTAATTTCAGCAACGGCAACTGCGCACCATATGCCATTTATTCCCAGAATTAATGGTAGAATTAAAACTGACAGCAACTCAAATACCATACTTCTTAGTACAGAGATAACGGCTGAAACTGGTCCATTATTAAGTGCTGTGAAAAAAGCTGATGCAAAAATATTTCCCCCTGCCAAAATAAAAGCAAACAGGAATAATCTAAACGCATGTACAGTTAATTCTAAAAGATCTTTGTCATATCCAACAAACACTGTTGCAATTGGTCTAGCCAATAGCTGTGCAAGGAAAAACATTATGATTCCGCCAATGTATTCTATCTTTAGGCTTCTCTTAAGAAGATTTTTTAATTCTGAAGTGTTTTGAGCTCCATAATGATAGCTGACAATTGGTGATGTGCCCATTGAATAGCCAAATAAAATACCAATAAATATAAACTGCACATACATTATTACCCCGTATGTAGCAACTCCATCTTCTCCTGCATATTTCATAAGTTGAAGATTATAGACAATACTTACAATTGATGATGCAACACTGGTAAATAGCTCAGACATGCCGTTAAATGCTGCTTGTAGTATTGCTGCAAATTTAATAGGTGTAAGTGAAAATCTAAGTAAACTGTCATTAGGCTTTATGAAATACACAAGGGGTATAATTCCTCCAATTGATGCACTCAAACCCGTAGCAATGGCAGCGCCAGCTACACCCCATCTAAAAACACCAACTAAGAGAGCATCTAATACCATATTGGTAATTCCTGCAGCAATTGTTACCTTAAGACCAAGCTTTGGTTTTTCCGCTGCGGTTGTAAAACTTTGGAATGAATATTGTAATTCAAAAGGTGCCATAAACAGTATTACAGTTCTTCCATATAAAATGGCATCTGCTCTCAAAGCATCTGATGCACCTAGCAGATTTACAATATTAGGCATAAATATGAAGGACAATACCGAGATAGCTGCACCGATTGAAGCAATCATTTCTATCATCATGGAGAAGTATCTATTGGCCAAGACCTGATTCTTTTCCCCCAGTGTCTTGGCAACAAGAGCTGTTCCTCCTGTGCCAAACATTGTCCCAAAACCGCCTAGAATCATAAATGCAGGCATGACAAGGTTTACTGCAGCGAATGAATTTTTCCCAACAAAGTTTGAAACAAATAATCCGTCCACAACTCCATAAATGGACGTAAACACCATCATTCCCATTGTAGGAAGGCTATATCTTAATAACCTTTTATAATCGAAATGATCAGATAATTGAATTACATTTTTATTGCTCATAAAACACCATTATAAATCTTTGATTAATACACTAAATTTATCTATAAAATCCCTGTTGAGCCTGATAATAGTATCCTGCTCTTTTTTCGACCAACTATCGAAAATTTGATTTTCTATACTAATCAATTTCTCGACAGTATTATTCATAAGAGCTCTCCCCTCTTTTGTTAAGTAAACACCCATACTTCTGCCATCAATGGCTTTTAGTTTTAAGAGACCATTTTTTTCCATATTTTTAACAGCAGTATTTATAGTAGTTTTTCCTATTCCAGTTAGACTACAGAAATCCTTCTGTGCACGCCCCTCGCCCTGTTCGTAGATTATATATAAGATGCAAAGCTCTGCATCAGATAGTCCCAAACGTTTTGCAGCCTCATGATATAAAGCATCTGTGCTTTCCATTAGCATATTTAGTTCTTTCATTTTTACTTCCATATGAAAACCTCCATACAAAAAACAGTCCGAAAACGTACTGTTATAATAGTACGGTTTCGGACTGTTGTCAACCCTAGAATATTTCGAATATTTAGAATGTTTTTATTATTTCCCAAGGCGTTGACGTGTGTGTATTTAGATGGTAATATTCACTACGTTGCGCGAGATATCACGCCACGCGGAAGTGTCGGAACTGGCAGACGAGCAAGACTAAGGATCTTGTGCTCATTGCGAGCGTGCGGGTTCAAGTCCCGCCTTCCGCACGATAATTAAGAGTCCAGAGACCTCGAAAAATCGGGTTTTTGGACTCTATTTTTGTATAAGAGATATATACATTCGAGCATTTAGTTGCCCTTTGCTTTAAGTCTTAGGGATTTATTATAATCATTATTTTCAGAGATTAAGTCAGAAAATAAGAATTTATCTTCATGCTTAAAATACAAACATTCATTAGCAAATTCATCTAGTGACTCACTACCAAATGAATCATATTGCTCTTTTGTGATTTCATAATATCTGTTGTACCAAGCAGATGCAGGTACTGTCTGCGATAAAATGTATTTACCGAGGGTTTTGAGGTACCCTACACAATACAGCTTTTCGCTTCTGACTTTTTCATTTTCTAAAACCATTAATATCGTTCTCCTTGTTATAAAGCATAGCAATATTAATATCCTTAAAGTACCAACAATAAGGTTCCAGCACCAATTAGTGCGCATCCTGCAAGTGATTTTATAGTAAAGTCTTCATGTAAAAATACAAAAGCTAAAACTAGAGTGATAACAACACTTAGCTTATCAATCGGAACAACTTTAGATGCATCACCAAGCTGTAAAGCCTTGTAGTAGCATAACCAGGATGCACCAGTAGCCAAGCCCGATAATATTAGGAAAATCCAGCTCTTTTTGCTTATAGCAAATACGCCACTTTGAGTATTTGTGATAAACACCATTATCCAGGCCATAGCAACCACAACGACAGTACGAATAGCTGTAGCTAAGTTTGAGTTTACTCCTTCAATACCAATCTTAGCTAATATTGAAGTTAAGGCAGCGAATATAGCTGATAGTAAAGCAAATACAAACCACATGTTAGACCTCCCCAATATCGTTTCTACAAACCTAATTCTTTACAAAGATTTTCGTATCTCTTTTGCTCTTTTTCCTTGATAGGTTTAGAGGAATCTTTGAAGCAATGATCAATTACATCTGCATCCTTTAGTAGCTCATCCATAGGCGAATCTATTACTAATTTGTCATCATGGTGATATATTGCAGAGCAAATGGTATCTGTTTCTTCTGGTGAAGTTATGGCTAATTCATCAAGAATCTTTCTAGCTAAATCTGCACCTAAATGAGCGTGATCATCGTAAGAGCCACTCTTGTAGGCGTGCATATCGTGAAGCATAGCTGCCATAGCCGCAAGCTCTTCACTAAGTCCACGCTTCTTGGCAAGAATAGTGGCTGCAAGAGATACGCCATACAAATGTGCAGTTGCACTGGCACGCTTATCTTCTTCCAATAGATTTAGTTCTTTATCTACGTATTCACGAAGTGTTTTTAATCTGCTCATTTGTGATTCCCCCTAGATTAGAATATACTGCATTAATTCATATTTCAGTTTACTACCCTCTTCAATATCTGCAGGGAGTAAGGCACGAGCTACTAATTTAAGTTCATCTGATTCAATATCAGTTCTCTTTAAATTGGCATAATCACCATCAATACTCTCCACTACGTAAAACCAGGTTTCCATATAACCTCCCATTATCTTGAATATTTTATGAGTTCATCTATAAAATCTTTGCCTAAATATCTGCAGCGTGAGCTCTTATAGTATCTAGCCCTTTCTCATGTATATAGTCTATATCTTTTTGCTTTAATTTAAAACTTGTCCTAAATTTAGAATTGCCCAGCCGTGTAAACAGCTGAGCAAACCATTCTTCTCTATTCATTAAAAGTTACTTCCATTCCAGCCCCAGTCATTTACAGGGTGATAGGTTACATATACGGCATTACCTGGAATTCCAAGCTTTTCCTCAAACAAACTACAGATTTGACCTGTGAGCTTATCGTATGATTCTGCAGGTGCATTTCCGTATAGACTTACAGAAACATAAGCACCTTTATCAAGCTTTTTACCACCAAGCCATAAGTCATAGGCATCTTCGATTCCTACCATTAGGTAGGTTTCGCTTTTTCCCAAAGTAGTTATGAGCTTTCCTAATTCTGATTTGATTTCTTCCTTTAATTCAGAAGTAACTGGTACTGTTATTTTTGAATCAATAAATGGCATGACATTTCGCTCCTTTGCTAAAATTTATTACTTGAATAAGCCTCCAGCAATATCCTTGATCTCTTTCATATCAATTTTTCCGTCGGCTAAAGCATCTTTAACCTTCTTAACATCTGCCTCGTCAACTTTAACACCGGCCTTGCTTAAAAGGTCTTTGGCCTGATTAACATCTGCAGACTTAAGCTTGTCTAAAAGATCCTTGTTACCTGCTACCTTAGTAATAATATCCTTAACATCCATTTCAAAACCCCCTTTTGAAAATGATTTTATAGTTCATATTCCACATGAGTTGTTGAATCCACGAAAGGTACAATAGCATCCTTTGTGGCTGCAAGACGAAGCTCATGCTTTTGATATTGTTTTAAAGCCTCTTCACTCTCAAAGATGGCTTCTGCTGTTACATCGCCATTTGATGAGCTAAGACATTCTGTGCACACTACAATGCTTTCAAGTCCTGGAATATTACCATTTAATTCCTCAAGCTTTGTCTTTATGTTTGCCTTGATTGCTCCTAAGTTTGGGCCAAAGCACTTGTCCTGTAACTTCCAGATTATGACCTGTTTTATCATCTAAATAATTCTCTCCAATTTCTATCTCTAATGGCTATTAGTTTATCACTTAAGTGACTTTTGTTCCACCTAGTATACCAGCCTATAAATATTTACTATAACAGATGGAATTGTAAATATTTTTGGTATGAGTATGAGATTATACAAAAAATTTTTACACAAAGCTGTGATACAATAGGTCTGTTAACTATAGAAATATGTGAGGTTAATATGGGATTATTTAATAAGGATGTAAAGAACGAAAATAAAGTATCAGATATAAGCGCTACAACAGAAGAATCAAGAATAATTAAGAGATTATATCTTGTAGACTATGAAAATGTATCAGATGCTGGACTTGTTGGTGTTGATCAATTAGCAGGTAATGATATTGTTGTAATTTTTTATGGTTCAAAGGTGAAAACAGTTGCATATGAATCGCTTATAGCTATAACTAGCTCTTCAGCAAACATAGAGCATGTAAAAGCCGAAAAGACTGCAAAGAATTATTTAGATTTTCAATTAACAACATATCTTGGATACAAGTTAGGCCAGAATTCTTATGATGAAATATTTGTTATCAGTAAAGACTCAGGATTTGATGCCGTAATAGATTTTGGGACAGAAAAAGGATATTCAATAAAGCGCCAAGAGTCGATTGTAATAAAAGAAAAAGTGATTGAAGAGAAATCTGAAGAACAGCTAAAGGCTAGACCAAGAAGAACTTACACAAGAAGGACTGGCAATTCAGGAAGGACAACCACAAGAACAGTACGACAAAAAGTGGTAACAAAAACTCAGGCAAAGAAACCTAGAACTAATACTCGACCTACTGTTACAGAAAAGCAAAAAGCTGAACTTAGAGCTGCACTTAAGGGTGCTGAGCTAAGTGCGCCAGACTATAAGAAAGTATATGATGCATTTGCATCTTGCGAAAATGCATCAGCTTACAATAATAAACTTCAAAAATCACTTGGCAACGATAAGACTAGTGTAGTTTATAAAGCTACATCAAAAATCTTTGAAAATGCTAAGAAGTAAAATGGGCTGCCTTATCGGCAGCCTTTTTGGGGATGATATATATGAAAAAGTTTTTATTAAAAGCTACATCACCAATGATTAGCTTGCCACCTCGGGGAGGGAAGGTTTTAACGAATGGAAAAATAGCAGTCAAATTGACTGCTATTTATAAAAAGTTACTCTATTGAATTTATCCATTCGGCAGCTAAATAAAGTGGCACATTTACCATCCATTCTTGTTCTTTGTATCCAGACATAGAAAATCTAACTGGTTTTAATTCATTATTGTCATCATAAATAGTTTTTAAACTTTTTGATCTTAGGTTTTCTTCGGCCTTCACTTCTATAGGATATACTGCATCTTTTTGAACTAAGAAATCTAATTCCAACGTAGAATTTTCCTTAGAATAATAATACAATTTTTCTCCAAGAGATATTAGTTCCTGCGCAATGAATTGCTCTGTAAATGCCCCCTTATATTCTTCAAAATAGTTTTCTCCAGTTAAAACCTCTTTTGCTGTGACATCAGCCATTGCACCCAATAAGCCTAAGTCCGAGAGAAAAAGTTTAAAAGCGCTCATGTCTTCATAGAATTTTAACGGTCTCTGTACTTTGTTAACTCTTATAACTTTATGAATCAATCCTGCGTTAACAAGCCATTGGATTGCATCTTCAAAATCTTTGGCACGAGCACCTTTTTTTACTACGCCATAAACAAATTTCTTATTTTCTTTTGCTAGCTGTGAGGTTATACTATTCCAAACCATTATAACTTTAGGTAATAGCTCATCTGGCACATGTGTCGAAAAATCCTTCTCATAATCGATTAATATTCGTTGCTGGATTTTTCTGACCTGTTTTAGATTCTCTTCTTCCAAATATTTTTTAACAACTTCAGGCATACCTCCAACATAATAATATTGACGAAGTAAATCTGTTAACTTTGATGAAAATGTTGCGAGTTCTTCCCAACGGTGTTCTCTAATCTGATCCACTAAAATACTATTACCGGTTGCCTCAACGAATTCTAGAAAGTTCATAGGATACATATTTATTTCATCAACTTTACCTACAGGAAATCCTGTCCCTGTATTTTCATCGTTGTTATTTTGACTTTTCTTTGTACGAAGTCTTACCCCCAACAAACTACCTGCGACAACAATATGGTATTCATTAGCATTTTCACAAAAATATTTAAGGCTAGTTATTCCACGTGGTACTGACTGTATTTCGTCCAAAATTATTAGTGTCTCTCCGGGATGAGATAGAATACAATTTTATGAGCGAATTATCAAGGCTACAGAACAAAAAAATGAGGGAAATATCTAGACGATTTAACAATTTTATGAGCGAATGTAGCAGTCAAGAAAAGTGGACTTGTGCCAGCCTCACATAAAATGGAATTCGCTAATTCATTGCAACAGGTTTCCATACAAAAAAATACAATGCTTCAAGGCAGCCCTCAAAGCATTGTATTTTC
>JAFYYE010000334.1 GCA_017557715.1 Pseudobutyrivibrio sp. | reverse complement strand
GTTTCTGGGCCTCTTTTAGTTTTCTATAAACCCCAAAATCAAAAAAGAAATGTAAAGGAGAAAAAGAACATGGGAAAGTTATTCACATCAGAATCAGTAACAGAGGGACATCCAGACAAAATTGCAGATCAAATTTCTGATGCAATCCTTGATGAGCTACTTGCTCAGGATCCATATTCGAGAGTCGCAGCTGAGACAACAGTTGCAACAGGACTGGCACTTGTAGTTGGTGAAATTACAACAAAGGCGTATGTGGACATTGCAAAGATTGCAAAGGAGACAATCAGAGAGATTGGATATGTAAACAATGTAGATGGCTACAACGCAGATTCAATAGCAGTGCTTACATCTATCGACGAGCAGTCAGCAGATATAGCACTTGGAGTTGATAAGGCGTATGAATCAAAGCAGGAAGGAGAGACAAAGGATTTTGGAACAGGCGCAGGAGACCAGGGAATCATATTTGGATATGCAACAGATGAAACACCAGAGTACCTTCCACCAGCTATTTCATTTGCTCATCGTCTTACTAGACAACTTACAAAGGTTCGAAAGGATGGAACACTTCCATACCTTAGACCAGATGGAAAATCTCAGGTAACAGTAGAGTTTGCAGAAGATGGACAGACTGTAAAGAGAGTACATACCATTGTTATTTCAACACAGCATTCTGAGGATGTAACTCTTGAGCAGATTAGAGAAGATATCATCAAGTATGTTATCAAGCCGGTAATTCCAGAAGAACTCCTAGACGAAAACACCATTTATTATGTAAATCCAACTGGAAGATTTGTTATCGGTGGTCACAGGGTGATGCAGGACTGACAGGACGAAAGATAATCGTGGATACCTATGGTGGCACAGGTCGTCACGGCGGCGGTGCTTTCTCAGGAAAGGATCCAACAAAGGTTGATCGTTCTGCAGCCTATGCAGCCAGATGGGTGGCTAAGAACTTGGTTGCAGCAGGTGTGGCAAAGAGACTTGAAGTAGAGCTTGCATACGCAATCGGCGTAGCAAAGCCTGTATCTATAGCAGTTGATTCATTTGGAACAGGAGTGATTGATGATGAAAAGATTACAAGCATTATTGAAAAGGTATTTGATCTTAGACCAGCAGCAATCATCGATGCCCTTAATCTTCGTAGGCCAATCTACAAGCAGACTGCTGCTTATGGACATTTCGGCAGGACCGATGTGGACTTACCTTGGGAGCATTTAGATAAGGTGGATGACATCAAAAACATATTAGACGAACTTAGGGTGGATTTAGCTGTTCAGTATATTTCTGAGGCTAAGGACGCGGTGACAGTATAGAAAGGTAGAAGAAAATGGCAGGAAAAATTGGAAAGCATATTGCTATATATGGCAAAGGCGGTATTGGAAAATCAACAACAACATCAAATATTAGTGCAGCCTTGGCAGAGGCAGGATATAGAGTAATTCAGATTGGCTGTGATCCAAAGAGCGATTCAACAAATACACTTAGAGGAAACAATTATCTTCCAACAGTTCTTGATAGCTTAAGAGAAGGTAACAAGATTCATCTTGATGATATTTCCGTAAAAGGATTTGGAGGAGTGCTTTGTATTGAATCTGGTGGACCGGTTCCAGGTGTAGGATGCGCAGGACGAGGAATTAATGCAGCAGTAAATCTTCTGCAGGAATTAAATCTTTTTGAAGAGTTTAAGCCAGATTACGTTCTTTATGACGTACTTGGAGATGTTGTTTGCGGTGGTTTTGCTGTTCCTATTCGTGATGGAATTACAGATAGAGCATACGTTGTATCATCATCAGATTTTATGGCTTTATATGCTGCCAATAATCTTTTCAAGGCTATTAATAAGTATGCTCCAACAGGTGGTGCAAAGCTTGGTGGCGTAATAGCAAACAGTATGAAGCCTGGCTATCACAGAGAAATCGTTGATGATTTCGTAGCAAAGACTGGAACAAGTATTGCAGGTTATGTAAATCGTTCCCTTGATGTTCAGCAGAGTGAGCTTTATGGAAAGACAGTTATTGAGGCAAAGCCTAATAGTGCTCAGGCAGACATTTATAGAAATCTTGCTAAGTACATTGCAGAAAATGAAAACCTGGTGGTACCAAATCCACTTGGTTCTGCAGAGTTACGTGACTGGGCAAGAAGCTGGGGCGACCGTATATACGATATTGAAAATGGAGTAGTAGGAGTAGCGGAAGCCATCTAATACTACATGAAAGGAGAACCTAAAAGATGAGTTTTTTAGATGAAAGAAAAGCCTTAACAAGAGAAAAACGTCTAAGTTCCCTTAGCCATTTTCATGGAACCCTTGAAGGATTAATTGATGAAACATCAGGAGCAGAAATCAAGCAGCGAATCAGAACCTTTTCCCAGGTTCATGTAGACGAGACAATGTATGCTTTTGATGTGCTGTCAAAGATAGAGGATGCGGCAATTATCGTTAATGGTTCCATCGGATGCTCGGCCCTTGGGATTGGGCAAGATCAGGAAAAAGACTTTTCTTGGTTTTCTACAAATCTTGTGGAAAGAGACACCATTCTTGGTGGAGATGATAAGCTTCGTGAGGCCATTCTCAGAGCCAATGAAGAAAAGCATCCAAAGGCAATCTTTATTATCGGCACTCCTGTTGTTGCCATCAACAATGATGATATTAATTCGGTAATTTTAGAACTGGAGGATGAGATAGGTATTCCTATTATCAGTATCTATACAGATGGATTTAAATCAAAAACACCAGTAACCGGATTTGATATTGTGACACACAGTTTGCTGAAGTATCTAGTAGATAAGAATGTGGATTTAAAGGAAGACTTCATTAACGTTATTTCTTTTTCTGAAAACATAGAGGATGTGGCTTCCATAGCAGGCATACTTCACGAGCTTAATATTAAATTCCAGGTGCTTCCTAGATTTTCTAGTGTGGATGAAATCAGAAAGGCTTCCAAGGCCAGAGCAACTGTTGTACTAAATCCTGATGAAGGAGATTACTTAGCCAGAGAGCTTCAGGAGGTATATGGGGTACCTTATATAGAAAGTGAAGCTCCAATAGGTTTTAGAGGAACCAAGAATTTCTTGCAGAGACTAGGCAGCTTTTTAAATATTGAAGAACAGGTTGTAGGATACATTGATGAGGCAGAAGCAAAAATATCAGAGCAATTTGTCAGCAATATCTTAGAGGATAAAAGAGTCTTTGTAGATGCTTCACTTAGCAAAGTGTATGGCTACGGTAGATTACTTACAAATCTTGGTGGACAGGTAGTTGGTTTTTCTTCTCCATTTGTGGATTTGGAAAACAGAAAGCAGCTAAAGAGATTTGATTTCCTAAATAAGAATGCCATTGCAATTATAGGGAATGGTCAACAGTTTGAGAAAGCTAATGAGTTAGAAAAAAATGGTATTGATATTTACTTCAGTGAGAACGTAGGTAACTCCTTTGTTACTGATGAAGGGGCTGTAGTTGTTTCTACAAGAAACAGAGTTACTTACGGATTTGAAGGAGTAGATGTTATTATCGCTTCCGTTAGAAGGGCGCTTAGGCTTCAGGGAAAAAGCACAAGTGGTAGTAGCTACAAAGATAGTTTTAAACGACGAAGTGGTAACTGGTATGTAAAGCAGGAGGTAAGCTAATGTCAAACGTAATAAAAAATCCAAGAAATGGATGCGCACTTCACGGTGCTTTACAGACAGTACAGGAAATCGAGGGAGTAGTTCCTGTAGTTCATGCAAATGCAGGCTGCGGAGTTATAAATTATCTTGCTAATAAGACTGTAGGAAATGGAGCAAGCAGATACAGCGGATTTGCTACTCCAGGAACTGCAGTACAGGAAAGACACGTTATTTTCGGTGGAGCTTCAAGACTTCGTGAACAAATAAAAAATACTATTAAGGTTGTGAATGGAGATTTATATGTCATTTTAAACAGCTGTGAATCTGCAATGGTAGGTGATGACGTGGATGCCATGACCCGTGAAATTGTAGAGCAAGGGGAGGCAGTTGTTGACACTCTTATAGCAGGCTTTAATGGTGGTAGTCATTATGGATATGAGCATGTTATTTATGACATTCTAAAGTCCATTGACGGAGTGAAAAAGAATGAGAAAAGCACTGATGAAAAGCTTATAAATGTCTTTGGAATTGTTCCTGAGAAGGATCCATATTGGCAGGGAAATCTGGAGGAAATCAGAAGGATTTTTGCTGGGGTTGGTTTAAAGGCAAATCTATTCTTTGGAGTATACGGAGGTGTGAATGATTTGGTAAATGCTAAAAATGCTGTAGCATCAGTTGTTTTTAGCAGATGGGGAGAACTTCCAGCAAAGCTTTTGAAGGAAAGATTTGATGTGCAATATATCTCGGTTAGTTCATTGCCTAATTCGGCAAATGATGAGAGAGAACTTATTGAAAAGGTTTCTGAGTACGCCAAAATTGATCCCGAAGTTAAGGAGAGCTTCTTAGAGAGTGAGGGGAGATATGAGAGGAATTACCTATCCAGAATCAGGGATGATATTTTTGAATATGACCTTGGAAAGAGAACACTTATTGTAGGTGATGAGGAGCAGGTAATTCGTTACGGAAAATTATTTAAGGAAGTATTTGGTGCAAGAGTTGTGGGAGCAGTTCTTACAGATGCTTTAAAGAAGGATGAGGAGCACGAGACAGATAACACTGAAATACTTGAAGCTGTAGCAGAAAATATTTACATCACATCAGATGAAAAGGATATTGAGGACATCATTAAGCGAAGCCGTGCACAGGTTGTAATCGGAAGCTCATTGGAGAAAAGAATTGCAGAAAAAAATAATGTTTCACTCCTTGAGTTTAGCTATCCAATTTATCACAGAGCAATTCTCAATCTGACTACAATAGGTGTGAGAGGTGCAGTGGAATTTGTAAGTGATTATATTACAACAGTTAAGCAGGCTGAAAAGGAAAAATCTCAGGTGCTTCACGACTACTTAAAGCAGCTGAAAAATCAGAACAGCTGGCAGGGACATACTTCTAAAAAGGGTCAGGTGAAACAGATAAATATTGTTTCTGAATTGGCATCGAGAGAATCTATATAGGCATACAGGAGGTAGACTAATGAAGAAAATGAAAAAGAAATTGTTTGCGGCTATAGTTGGTACTTTTGTTTTATCAGCTGTAACAGCTTGTGGAAGTTCAGCAGACAATGTAGTGGACAATAAAGAGGAAGAAATCACAGCTTCCAGTGACGGTGCGAGAGAAGTAAATATTGGATTTGTTGATACTTCTGGTGCAAATATCTTACTAGGCAGCGAAGGAATTGCCAGAGACAATGGATATTTTGAGGAAGAATTTGAGAAGATTGGTGTAAAGGCAAATCTTGTTCCTATGTCAGGTGCGGGCCCTGCTATCAATGAAGCATTGGCTTCAGGAAGTCTAGACATTGGCATCTTAGGAGATGTTCCAGCTGTTAACGGTAAATCTAATGGAATTGACACAACAGTCATAGCATTCAATGGTTTGAAAAATTACATTGTCATTTCAGCAAATCCAGACTCAGGAATCGACACTGTAAAGGATTTGAAGGGCAAGAAAGTGGCTACTCAAAAGGGAGCATTTATGCACCGACTTCTTTTATATGCATTAGAAGAGGAAGGTCTCACAATCGACGACATAGAATTTGTTCCAATGACAGCACAGGATGCTTTGGCAGCCCTTGAGACAAAGAGCATTGATGCCGCAGTTGTTCAGCCTAATGATGTAAGCTACAGACTTTCAAGAGAGAATGGTTTCAAGGAGATTCTATTTAGTAATAACCACGAGGGTTGGGCAGCAGGTTCTATCACCGAAATTAGAACAGAGTATCTGAATGCAAATCCTGATGTGGCAGTAGCATTTTTAACAGCGATTCTTAGAGCTAATGAATATATTGAGTCTAATGAGGATGCTCTAAAGAATCAGTGGATTGCAGCAGGCTATTCAGCTGAAAGCTATGAATATGCTTATCCTCTACACGATAATTACACAACATTTAAGAATACAGAGGATGACATTGCTAATGCTAAAAAGACACTGGCATTTCTTCAGGAAAATGATTTGACTGATGGAGATTTTGATGTGGATGCCTGGTATGACCTTTCATATTTCGACAAGGCAAAAGCAGAATTTGAAGGTAGTAATTAGATAGGAGAAAATAATGAGCACTATAAAGGATAAATTATATAACGAGTTAAAATTTAAATCTAAGGTAAATGTAGATGGAATTAAAGTAGATCCAAAGATTTTTAAGAATCTTGATTTAGGTGGAAAATACCAGGAGCAGATTCACGCATTATTTGAGATGGATCATGTAGCACACCCAGAGGTTCTGTTCCCTTGCAATTTCACATCACCAAGTGGTCTTCGTTATTCATTTGCGTGGGACCCAAGATCAAGTGTAGAAATTAAGTATATCGATGGACAGTTTGTTCTGTTTGATAATGGAGTGGAGAAATTCCCTATCGAGTTTGATCACAGACCACAATATTACAGCAAGAAGACATCTGATGGAACAGAAATGTCACACGTAGCTACATATTCAAATGGTGTTGTAAGTATTGCATACAGCAATGAGTGCTCACTTAAGGAAAAAGGACTAGACTGCCTGTTCTGCAATGCCAATGCCACAAAGGATACATACGCTGAAAAGGAAAACATTCAGTGGAAGAATCCAAGGCAGATCGGTGAGACAGTAGCTGAGGCATTTAGATTAGGCGAAGGAAGGCATGTAAATCTTACAGGAGGCTTCGTTCCAGAACGCCGCGAGGTTGATTATTATATCGATGTGGCTGAAGCTATCCAGGACGAGACAGGTCTTGAGGATTTCAATGGAACAGCAGTTATTGGTGCACCAGCAGATTTATCTGTAATCGAAAAATATAAAGAGGCTGGATTTAGAACACTTGCTATTCAGCTTGAGGTATGGGATGAGAACTATTTCAAGGTTATCTGCCCAGGAAAAGAAAAGGAGTGCGGTGGTAGAGAAAACTGGATAGCTGCACTTGATAAGGCTGTATCAGTATTCGGAAAAGGTAGAGTGCGTACAGGCTTTGTTGCAGGAATCGAGCCAAAGGAAAGAACTCTTGAGGGAGTAGAAATCCTTACAAAGAAGGGTATTGTCTGCCTTACAAATGCCTGGTGCCCAAACCCTGGCTCAAAGCTTGAAGGCCATAGAACACCGACACATGAGTGGCACTATGATTTGGCACAGAAGACATATCTTTTACATAAGCAGGCAGGAATCACATACGAGCAGTACTTAGATGTTTCTCCATCTCCAGATTTCTTAGTACTTGATTTCTATAGAATCGAAGAGGAAAGATTACCTATCTTCAAGGAGGAAGGTATCGAAAGTGATAAGGAGAATAAAGCTGCCTTAGCTGGTTAGGAGGAGAATATGAGTAACAAGGTTAAGGATGCTAATGTAAGTTTTATAATTCCGTTTTTGATTGTTGTGGCATGGTTTTATGCCACGACAATTAACAATATGTCAGGGGCTATTTTGCCTAAAATCAGTGAGGTATTTGAAGCCTTTAAAAATCTCACACAAAAGGGACAGCTTCAGCAGGATATCATCGCAAGTCTTGTAAGAGTAATTCAGGGTTATGCAATTGCTTCCTTGCTTGGAATTTCACTCGGTGCATTGGCAGGCATGATTCCATTTATAAGAAAGCTTATTTTGCCAGCAGCAACAGCTATTCGTCAGGTACCAATCATTGCATGGATTCCACTTATTATCCTCTGGTGTGGTATCGGTGAACTGTCAAAGGTGGTTGTCATTGTTATAGCGGCTACATTTCCTATAATGATTAACACTATGAGTGGTGTTTCTTCTACATCAGATTTATTGCTTGAGGTGGCAAGCCTTTATAAGTTAGGAAAATGGGAGACCTTTGTAAAGGTGTATTTACCTAATGCACTTCCATCCATTTTAGTAGGATTAAAGCTTGGAATGGGAGCTTCCTGGATGGCAGTAGTGGCAGCTGAGATGCTTGGTGCCTCATCAGGAATTGGCTATCGATTAAATGATGCACGAAGTATGCTGAAATCAGATCAGGTAATTCTTTGCATTATTTTAATAGGCTTCATCGGCATAGGAACAGATTGGCTTCTATCAAGATTTTTCAAGAAGATTACACCATGGGAGAATAATAAATGAAAAGAGTAGCAATCGTAAGTGCTATGGATGAGGAGACAGAATACATCCATGAGTATCTTAGTAAAAGAGAAGGTTGGTCAAGAACCAAGGAAAACTTATATAGACATGAAAAGAAAGACATTAACCTTTTTGTAAAAGTGCTGGGTGTTGGAAAGGTAAATGCAGCCTATAGTACTGCGGATGTTATCAGTGAATTTAATCCTGATTTTATCGTAAATATAGGTGTTTCCGGTGGACTTGCACCAAATGCAAAAAGAGGAACAGTAGCCATAGGAAAGAGCTATGTACAGACTGATTTCCATCCTTATATTACAGATAATTATCCTTTGATTGAGGATACTAAGGACTGGATTGTAAGTGGATTGGAAAAATCTGCTAAGGATAATAATTTTGATTACATCACAGGAAAGCTTGCCACAGGAGATTTCTTCCTTAGTGACGAAACAGAGAGAAAAAATATTATCGATACCTATGATCCTGTTTCTTTTGATATGGAAACAGCAGCAATAGCACAGGTAGCTACTGCAAAAAATATTGATTTTGCTGCTCTTCGAATTTTCTCTGATTTGGCCAATGATGAGTCCATTTCAATCATTGAAAACAAGATAGCAAACAATATTGATGACAAGGAAAAAGAAATAGACAAGAAACTAAAAATCAGACCTACAGAACTCCTTGTTCCATTTTTAGAGGAAATTGGCTGATAGAAAATAAGAGGAGAACAGCCATGGGCAATAAGGACAAAAACATTATAAAAATACATAATCTGAATAAGGAATTTATCGTTGATAAAAATCCTATAAGAGTTTTGAATGATATTAATTTAGAAATCAAAGAGGGAGAATTCGTCACTATAGTAGGACATTCAGGTTGTGGAAAAAGTACTTTGCTTAAAATTATGTGCGGACTTGTAGATTATGAAGATGGAACTGTTGAAAGAAACGGTCATCCTGTAGAAGGACCAGGACCTAATTGTGGCATGGTATTTCAAGATCACAGACTACTTCCTTGGCTTAAAATCAAAGATAATGTTGGTTTTGGCTTGAAGAATCTTTCAAAGGAAGAAAAGGAAAAAACAGTCCTTAGTCATCTTAAAATGGTAGGACTTCAGGGATTTGAAAACAGCTATCCTGCCCAACTCTCAGGTGGAATGAGTCAAAGGGCAGCTATAGCCAGAGGACTTGCAAATAACCCAACCATCCTTTTATTGGATGAGCCTTTTGGAGCATTAGATGCCCTTACCAGAATTCAGATGCAAAAGGAAATTTTGGAGATTCAGGAAAAAGAAAAGACTACCATGGTTATGGTTACACATGACATTGATGAGGCAATCTATTTAGGAGATAGAATCGTGGTAATGTCTGCACGTCCAGGGGAAATCAAGGAGATAATAGAGACAGACCCTGTGGAGTCAAAGAAGCGCGGCAGTGCCAAGTTTGCTGAGTACAAGAAAAAGATTTATGACTACTTCTTTGAGGACTCAGATGTGGATTATGAAATTGAATATGTAATATAGTTTTTATTTATAACCAGCTATTATTATATTTATGAACTAGGGTTATTGACTTGGTATATGCACTGAAATATAATTCAATCAATCTAAAAGAAAGTAAAACCGGCTACGGGCCGCTGATAATTACTGACTAGTCAACTAGAGGTTTAAGGCAAAGGATATTTCCTGGTCTTGGGCCTCTATTTTTTTTACATAAAAACTGTTTTGCAAAACTAATAAATTAAATGTTGGAATTTAAGGAGGAAAGAAATGTCACGAGCTATTACTAGAGAAGAATTATTTAAAGAGATTGAGTTGAGCAACATTATTGCAAACGAAGGTATTTATATTTCACCAGAAGTAATCAGCACACTTGATTTTGAAAATCATGTTCAGGAGCAGATGAGAACATGTTTTGATATGAACCACGAGACTTACACAAAAACAAAGCTTCCTACTTCTATTCGTCTATCAAGTAACTTTAGATTAGGACTTCCTTATAGACACAATTCAAGATTTTCTATTCAGCATGAAAATGGAAAGTACTATCTCTTAGAGGGAAACAATCAGATTGACGAGATTACTTTTGTCGAGAAGCCAAACTTCTATAATTTTAAGACATCTGATGGCGTAAATATGAAGACTATCGCTAATGAGATTGGTAAGACAAAGGTTTCTGTTGCATATAGTAATGAATGTGCTCTCAAAGACAAGGGTCTTGATTGTAAGTTCTGTAACATCAATGCAACTAAGAGCAGATTTGCAGATTTGCAGGGAATCTCATGGAAGACACCTTATCAGATTGCAGAGACATATGCTAAGGCTAGAGAGGAAGGCTATGAGTCTATCACTATCACAGGTGGTTTCGTTCCTGAGCGTCGTGAAGTAGAATACTACATCGACGTAGCAGAGACAATTCAGGATTTAACTGGTCTTCAGGACTTTGGTGGAACAGCCTGTGTAGGTGCACCTAGTGATCTTTCAGTAATCGAAAAATATAAGGAAGCAGGCTACAGAGCTATTTCTACTAACCTTGAGGTATGGGACGAAAACTTCTTCAAGACAATCTGTCCTGGTAAGGAACAGATTTGTGGCGGAAGACAGAACTGGATTAACGCTCTTAAGCATGAGGTTGAAGTATTCGGTAAAGGAAATGTTCGTTCATTCTTTGTTGCTGGTATTGAACCAAAGTCTACACTTCTTGAAGGTATTGAATACCTTACAGAGCTTGGTGTAGTGGCAATTCCACTTCATTGGATTCCTAATCCAGGTTCAGCACTTGAAGGACACAGAGCTCCAACTCCAGAGTGGTACTTAGATTTATATCAGAAGACATATACATTGCTTAAGAAGAATGGTCTTACACATAAGAATCTATACCAGTCTGCAAACGTAGAAAATTCAATTTTTGATTACTTCTATGATTTGGATGGAGATCACCTTGATATTCCAAAGCATGAAGCGGACAGAGTTCACTTTGTTGGAGAGGATAGTACAGTAGAAAATAGAGAAGAAGAATTGGTAGAGAAAACAGCATAAGGCTGACCAGAAAACTGGAGGCTTCCTCAAAAAATGAGGGAGCCTCTTTGCTTTGCAGGAGGAAAATATGAAAAAGAATTATTTAAAGAAATTTTTGGCTATAACAGCAGCATTATCTATGACCGTAGGGGTTGTAGGCTGTGGAAATGAGGGCGCTGACACAATAGAGGCAGGAGCTGCTTTAAATACAGAAGAAAGGGCTGGTGAGGAAATCACCCCTGAGAATTTTAATATTGATGATGTTGGAGAATTTACTATCAGAGTAGGTGTAAATTCAGGAGACGGTAATCAGTATCTAAAGATTTTAGATAATCACACTGGTTTTCTAAAGGATAGAGGAATTAATCTTGAAACTACAGAGTTTGCAGCTGGTATTAACACAATTGATGCTATTACGACAGATCAGCTTGATGTAGGACTTTTTGCAGATTACGCAGGTGTTAATAGAATTGGTAATACTTTAGCTGATACACAGCTGAGAGCTTTTGCCACTATCAGAAAAACAAATGCGTATAACCTTTATGTAAATCCTGAGACCATTAAGGAACCAAAGGATTTGGAGGGACATACAGCAGTTTCTATGGCAGGTGTTGTATTTGAATATGATTACGGAAAGCTTTTTGAGACCTACGATATCGATAAGTCAAAGGTTCAGATTGTAAATGTATCAAGCGCTCAGGAAGCTATAGCTTTAGCATCTACGAACGGAGCAGACAGCTATTGGGCAAATGATCAGATTGCGTCTAAGTTTGAAGAAGTTGGTTGGAAGCCACTTGTAAATGTTTCTGATATAGATGCAACTATGTACACATTCTTAGTAGCTAACAATTCATATCTGGAAGAACACAAAGCAGAGGTTGCAAAGTTTTTAAAGGTTAGTGATGAGGCTTTTGATTATATTGATGCAAATCTTGATGAATTCGCAGGTTGGGTGCAGGCAGATATAGGTCTTGATAAAGAGTTGGTTATAAAAGGTTGGAAAGAAGCTACTCATAATTACACATTCCCACAGGATGCATATGAAGACCTTCTAAAGGTTGAGGACTGGTGTTATAAGAATGGTAATTTCCCAACAGAATACGATTTTACTGATTACATTAACACAGATGCCTTGGCTTTGGTTTCACCAGATGAGGTAACCTGGCAGGCAAAATAGGAGGTCCCTATGAAGAATATTACGAGAAAAATTATTAAAAGCGGAATCATTTCCTGGGCGGTACTATTTGTGATTTGGGGAATAGTGTCACTGTTTTACGCAGAATCATTTTTTCCAAGTCCAGTAGAGACTTTTGTAGGTTTTAAAGAAATCGTGCTAAATGGAAAGCTTTGGGAGGATATAAGTATTAGTGTTCAGCGAGTGCTATTGGGGTGGAGCAGAGCACTACTTATTGGAATTCCTGTGGGACTGCTGATTGGTAGATTCAGAATTGTGAACTGGTTTATAGAGCCATTTATAAATTTCTTCAGATTTGTACCAGCTATTGGGTTTTTGACTCTCTTTCTCATGTGGTTTGGTGTAGGTGAAGAATCAAAGCTGATTTTGATTACTTATGCATCTATTTTTCCAATCATAATTAACACAATAGCTGGTGTAAATACTATCAACCCTGTGAAGTATCAAGCAGCAGAGTCTCTCGGAGCAAATAGATTTCAGTCCTTTATCACTGTAACTGTTCCAGGAGCAGTACCTAGTATTTTGACAGGAGCAAGACTTGGTCTTAGTACAGCCATTATTTCAATTGTAGGAGCAGAAATGTTGGCAGCTAACAGCGGACTTGGCTACCTGGTTTATACATCACGACTTTATTACAGAACTGATTGGATTTTTGTAGGAATAGTAACTCTTGGTGTTTTAGGGTTTTTTGCAGATAAATTTCTTAGATTCGTAGCTAAAAAATCACTTAAGCATTATGGAGTTACAGGTTAGGAGGAGCTTATGTCTAATAATACTAAAATTAAAATTGAACATATCAGCAAAAAATATGATGTAGAGAACAAAGCTCTTTTATTCACAAAAGGGAACAGCGCTCACGATAATTTCGTAGGACATGAAACTGACTATGTATTGAAGGATGTAAATCTGGAAATACAGGAAGGAGAATTTCATATTTTCCTGGGAGCAAGTGGATGCGGCAAAACTACACTTTTGAATATAGTAGCTGGCTTCTTAAATAAGACAGAAGGCTCTGTAAAGCTTGATGGCAAAGAGATTTCTGGGCCTGGCTCAGAGAGAGGTGTGGTTTTCCAGAATGCAGACTCAGCTATTTTCCCATGGCTTACAGTACAGAAAAATGTAGAGTATGGACTTAGAATGCGCGGCGTGAAAAAGGACGAGAGAAAAAAGATTGCTTTAGATGCTATTGAGCTGGTAGGTCTTAAAGGTCATGAGTATAAGTATTCAGATGAGCTTTCAGGTGGTATGAAGCAGAGAGTTCAGATTGCCAGAAGTATTGCTGCAAATCCAGAGGTTCTTATTATGGATGAGCCATTTGGAGCTCTTGATGCCCAAACAAGACGTACACTTCAGGATGAGCTGATTAACATTTGGAAGAAGACAGGAAAGACTATTCTTTTCGTTACTCATGATATAGCAGAGGCGGTTTATCTTGGAGAGAATATCAGTATTTTCTCTGTGGCTCCAGATGCAAGTATTGTGGATAAAATTACGGTTCCTTATAAGTATCCAAGAGATGTTAATGACCAGCGAGTAGGGGAGTTTATAAAATATACTACCGAGCAGCTAGAGAATGCTATAAGAGCATCCAAGGCAAAGCATACAGGCTTGCAAACAGCAGATAATGAGGGGGAATCTGCTGGAAATGAATTGGCAGAGGCTAAATCAGTAGCCGTATAAAGGAAGAGACAGGAGGATAATGATATGGCAAATTTTAATGATATAAAGGATTATATTTACGAGAATAAGAGCTTGGTACTTTCTACTGTAGATGAGGTTGGAAATCCACAGCTCAGACACATTGGTGGATACTCTATTGATGGAAAGGACATTGTTTTTCAGACTGCTAAAAATACAAATAAGACAAAAGATATTGCCAGCAACAACAATGTGGCTCTTTTATTCCAGCATGAGGGTCAGCAGGCTCCAAAGAATGTAACAATCTATGGTAAAGCATTTGCCCTTGATGAGGAAGACGCTAAGAAGGCTGCAAGTCTCATTAAGGAGAGACGTCCACAGCTAAATTACGATCCTCAGGTTAATGTGATTTTCAAAGTGGAGACAGAATCAGTAAAGGTACTTGATTTTCAGGCTGATCCTAAGCAGGTAGTACTTTCTGCAAGCCAGCTTGCGTAGGGTGGAGTCATGAAAAAAGTATTGATTGTGAGCGCATTGCCTCAGGAGACAGAATTCATTGATGAATATTTGAGAGACAACACTGACTGGATTAAACAGGACGAGGGAGAATACGTAAATACGATAAAAGATATTTATGTTTATGTGAAGGTCTTAGGAGTAGGGAAAGTCAATGCTGCATTTCAGACAGCTGACGCAATAAATGATGTTGATCCAGACTTAATAGTAAACGTTGGTGTTGCAGGAGGCTTAGCTGATGATTTGGACAGGGGGGCAGTAGCTATTGGTACAGACTATGTGCAGGTTGATATGAAAACATTGATACCAGAAAATAGCCCTGTTATTGATCCCACTCCAAAGTATCTTCTTGAGGGAATAATTCAGGTTGCAAAGGCTAGCGAGATTAGCTTTAGGGCAGGAAGAATTGCAACAGGTGATTTTGTTCTCTATGAGAGAAGGAAAAGAAGAGCGATTAAAAAGGAATTCAAGCCTATCGCATTTGATATGGAGACAGCTGCAGTGGCTCAGGTAGCAACTGCAAAGAAAATAGATTTTATCGGTATTAGAAGCTTTTCTGACATGGCTAACAAAAAGACAATCGGTCTATTAAGTAATAAAAAGCAGATAGATAGTGCTGAGCTTAAATTAAGACGTGAGATGTTTAAACTGCCTGCAAAGCTTGTTATTGATTATCTGGAACAGGAGGATGATAAGACAGCATGAAAAGAGATATGACATCTGGAAATGTTACAGTTTCACTGATGTATTTTATCGTTCCTCTGACTCTTGGTAATATTTTGCAACAGCTGTACAACGTGGTGGATACCTATATCGTAGGGAGGTATGTAGGTAGCATGGCGTTGTCAGCTGTTGGATCTGTAAGTAATCTAATCTATATCTTTAATGCAATAGTGTTGGGATTGAAAGCTGGTATCTCAGTAATATGTTCCGAAAGCTTTGGTCGAAAGGATGAAGAGGATTTTAATATTAGCAGAGCAGTAGGCTTTTCTTTGATAGTCATCTCAG
>JAFYYE010000333.1 GCA_017557715.1 Pseudobutyrivibrio sp. | reverse complement strand
TATATTGGCTGAATAATTTCATTTTGTCTCCTATATGTGCTTCGTATTTACGATATTTATTGGATTATATCTGATAAAAAGCTTGATTACAAGTAGTGCCAGAGGGGGAGCAAAAATATAAAAGATATTATTGAAAAACAAAAGTATCTCCCAGATTAAAAAACTTGGGAGATACTTTTTTAGTATTGTTATTTAAATTTTACTGGAAAACATATTCAATAACATCGCCAATTTCACCTGATCCCTGGAATCCAAATGTGGTGTTACCATTAGCACCAATGATTGCATTCCAATTTTCAGGAGTGAGTACATAGTAATCACCGTCTTCGTTAACTTTTACGCTCCAGCTAGAATCGATTGTGACCTCGCTCTTCTTAAGCTTAAGTGTCCAACCGTTCAATTGCTGATTTGAATTATTAGTTAATGTGAAGTTTACATTATAACCAGAATCCCATTTCTGAATGCTGTAATCTAGTCCTAGTTCCTCTTCCTCAACAGCTACAGGTTCTTCAAAAACATACTCGATAGTTTCAGCAAGTTCCCCAGTACCATTGATTCCAAACGCGATGCTTCCATTTGCAGGAACAATTGAATTCCAATCTAATGGAGTAATTACATAGTAATCACCGTCTTCTTTTATATTTACGGACCAACTAGAATTGATAGGACAATCAGACTTTAAAATCTTTAAAGTCCAGCCTACGATATCTTCATCAGTGTTGTTAACTACGTTGAAATCTACATTGTAACCTGAACCCCAGTTGTTTACTGTGTATTCAAGTGTTAAGTCGTTAGTAGGTTCTGGCTCAGGAGCTTTTGTAGCATACCAATAATCTACTTGTATATATTTTTTTGGAACTGAAGCGGGGAAAGTAAAATATACATCATGTATTCCAGTAATTGGCTCATCAAGTTCTAGAGTGTTTTCTACAAAATTCGAAGAGCCTTTTGTATCAAAATCTATGCGGCCTACGGGCTCACTATTACGTGAATCAAGTTTTACATCAAGAGCAGAAGGTGAAGTTGTATAAGTACTTGCACAAATTGTTACTGAAACTGCACCATCTCCAAAATCTACATTCTTATATCCTAGATAGCTACCATTATATATATACATCCATACATGGTCACGATTAGAAAAAGTAGTATGATCCCCTATCATATCAGCATTTGCTGATCCAAGGTGTTCATATGGATTTCGTGTCTCTGCAGCATATAATTTTGTTCCACTTGTAAAAAACAATCCCACAATAAGAGCTGCACTTAATAATCTTGAAATAATTTTCTTCATAGTACCTTTACTACCTCCTCGAAATATCGGTTAAAAGACTTAAACGTTTTCGTGCTCGAGCAATTCCAATAATAGCAAAAACCAGATAGACAGTTGTGACTAAATGGTGAAATGATTATTTTGTATAACACTTTAGATATGCGTGAGCTCAGTAGGGGTGGGGTCTGGACAGTATGCTTCCAATTTTTGGAGGAAAATTTTATATAATTTGCTACTTGATTTGCTCTACTACCTATAAAAACAAGGAAAAATGAATGTACAGAATAATTCTAAAATGATACACTTAATGTGTTGTTATAGAACGTTTTTGATTGCAAGGAGGAAAACATGAAAATAGGTTTTATCGGAGCAGGTAACATGGGAAGTTCTATGATCGGTGGAGTGATTTCATCCGGTACAGTAGAGCCCCAGGATGTAATGGCTAGCGATATTTTTCAGGCTACTTTAGACGAGCTTAGTGAAGAGCTTGGTGTAAATACCAGCATTAGCAATAGAGATGTAGTGGAGTTTTCTGACGTTATTATTATTGCGGTAAAGCCACAGTACCTTCCAGATGCAATTAATGGAATAAAGGATATGGATTTCTCTGACAAGGTAGTAGTTAGTATTGCCGCAGGTCAGTCACTTGCACATCTTAAGGAATTATTTGGCAAAGAGCTTAAGCTTATCCGTGTTATGCCAAATACACCAGCTCTTGTGGGAGAGGCTATGAGTGCGCTCAGCCCAAATGAGCTAGTTTCTGAAGAGGAAATCGAAATTGTTGTTGAGCTTTTCGAGTCTTTTGGAAAGGCTGAAATTGTTCCTGAAAAATTGCAGGATGCAGTTGTTGGTATCAGCGGCTCATCACCTGCTTATGTATATATGTTTATCGAGGCACTTGCAGATGGTGCTGTAGCAGAGGGAATGCCTAGAGCTCAGGCTTATAAGTTCGCAGCCCAGGCAGTACTTGGTTCTGCAAAGATGGTACTTGAAACTGGCGAGCACCCAGGTGTTTTAAAAGATAATGTTTGTTCACCAGGTGGTACTACTATAGAGGCGGTTGCAGCCCTTGAGGCTCTTGGCTTCAGAAATGCAGTAATCGAAGCGGAGCGTGTCTGCATCGAAAAATCCAGAGAATTATAATTTAAGAAAAAGGACCAGGGAGCTCTTGAGAGCTCCCTTTATAGTGAAATTATGGAAACATTGGAACGATCAGTAAAAAGATTTATAAAAAATGAAATAGTGCTTTGTGTGGCTTTTATTCTTGCTGTGCTTTCATCATTTTTTGTGCACCCAGACGGCCAATATATAGGCTACATTGATTTTAGAACTTTGAGCATCCTATTAGCTCTGATGATTACCATGGCAGGCCTTCAGCGCTTGCAGGTATTCAGGCAGATAGGAGAGCTGCTTGTTTCAAAGATGAGTTCAATTCGCGGAGTAGTATTGGTGCTGATTGGACTCTGCTTCTTTTCAGCCATGTTCATTACAAACGATGTGGCACTTCTTACATTTGTGCCATTCTCAATTGTCACACTGTCTATTTCAAATCGTAAGGATTTGTTCATCATAGTGATTGTGCTAGAGACTATAGCTGCTAATCTTGGAAGTATGCTTACACCACTTGGCAATCCACAGAATCTTTATCTCTACTCAATTGCTGGGATGAGTCTTGGTGCGTTTATAAAGCTAATGCTTCCATATAGTGTGGTGGCACTAGTGATGCTCATCGTATGCGGATTCGTATTTGTAAAGGCAGCTTCCGTTACTTTGGCAGAAAAGCATATTTACGAGCGCTCTAAGCGTGATAAGAACATGATAGGAATGTACGTATTTACGTTTTTAGTTTCTATTCTAGTTGTGGCAAGGGTTCTTGATTATAGAATTGGATTAGTAATCGTTGTGGCACTTACTCTGATTATGGATAGAAGAGTGCTGCGCAAGCCAGACTTCTCTCTTCTATTTACATTTTTGTTCCTATTTATCTTTATAGGAAATATAAAGCGTATACCTGCACTTTCAGAAGCGATAGGAAGCTTTTTGCAGATAAATGAAGTGGGAGTTTCAATCTTCCTTAGCCAGTTTATCAGTAATGTACCAGCGGCAATTCTTTGTTCTGGATTTACTGACCAGATTGATAAGCTTATCATTGGAACTAATCTTGGTGGCCTTGGTACACTTATCGCATCAATGGCAAGTCTGATTTCTTTCAAGCAGTACAGCTATATTGATGGGGCCGATAAGAAAAAATATATCGGAGTATTCACAATCGCTAATATCTTGTTTTTGGTAGTGATGTGCTTGCTATATTGGATTCTATAAGTCGAATTGGCTAAATAAGGATAAATAAATTAATGTGTTACATTATTACCAGGTGAGTGCTTTTGGTATTGCGTTACTTTTTTGATTATTATATTATATGCGTCGGAGCAAAATGAAAAACGAGGTAAAATTATAATGAGAATTAAAGATGTAATCGAGACACTTAATCAGTATGATCCTAATACAGAGTTAGTTATAAATGTTGAGGGAGAGTATATTTCACCAGAGGTGAAGCGTGATTTTGTAACATTCAAGCACAGATATAACGGTGTGTTATATAAAGATGAGGCTGTAGTTTTAACAAATTAAAATTGCTTGCAATTTAGCCCTTTAGGGAGTATTATAATCAAGCAATTTAAAAGAGAAATTCACCTATCGGTGAGAGACAGTTCGTTTGTACCATCCTGTCTATAAACAAAACTCGGACTAAGCAATATTTTTGTATAGTTTAGGCTGCCGGTGCGCAGCCTTTTTCTATTTTCTGATTTTTTCTTAGTCCTGTTTCAAGGAGATTTTCAATGTACTATCTAACAGCAGAGGCTTCTTTTGATGGAGCAC
>JAFYYE010000332.1 GCA_017557715.1 Pseudobutyrivibrio sp. | reverse complement strand
GTTGAGCAGGATGGATATAATCATGAACAGTAATAATAGATAATCCTTGTATGAATCCCATATCACTTTAAATGGACCTGATTTTAGGAATAAGTTTATCAAAAAATAAACTGCCATGAAGCCTATGATACTTCCGCCTGAGAAAATCAGCTCATAGTATCTTTCTGATAATGAGAAAAACTCCTGCTCAAAGAATGCATCATTCTTCTTTGTGCCTTTGGCATATAAATAAAAAATCACATAAACCACTCCAAGCAAAACACTTGTGAGCAATAAAAAAATTATACACTGAGGCAATTCAAAATAATGTGCCACATAATCACTGTAACTCATAATTCAAAACCTTCTTTTTTCATAAATTTATTCTTTAAACAGTTTAATCATCCCCCTTCAAACCGTCAACATAAACAAATTAGACAACCTGTGCATTTTCTATTGTGAGCCCCTCTGACATTAGCTATAATCAACTAAATGCTAGTTTTTAAATACAAAAAATATGGGAGGTTATAATGTTAGAAGATATCTTAAGCGGAAAGAAATCTTTATTTGAGACAGGCGCGTCGTCTGTTCTCAGAGGTCAGGAAAATCGCCTTAGATCAGTCATCATTAATCAGGGTGTGCTGACTACTAATAAGCGCTCCGAAGACAGAGGTGTCTGTGCCAAGGTCTATAAGAACGGAGTAAATGGTTTTGCATCCATGGCAGAGTACAGCGAAGAGGCTGCTGAGCAGGTTATCAAAGCTGCTACAGAAAATGCAAATTATCTTAGAAAGTATGCCAAAAAGGAAAAGGGCGTGCTTCCTTCTATCAAGTCTGAAGTAATTAATTCCAAGCGTTTTATCATTGATTTTGAACAGGAAAGAATCATTGAATTATGTAAGGAAGTAGATGCTTACATCGTAAAAAATTGTCCAAAAATCTCAGCACGAACAGTTAATTACAGAGAAGATACCATGGAGAAATACATCTATACTTCTGATGCCTGCGATGGCCATGTTGCTTATCCACGTGTGAGAATTATGGTTGTATTAAAGATGGAAGCTCTTGATGGAAGTACTGTTGAATTATTTGACTCTGTAAATGGTTTTGGTCACATCGATGACCATTTTAAAAACCTTGATAAAACCTACAGAATGGTTGATGAATTATATAAAAGACTATGTGATAAGGCAGAGGGTGTATATGCAGAAGCTGGCGAAAAGACCGTAATCCTTGACCCAAGTGTAGCAGGAATGATTGCTCATGAGGCAATCGGTCACACTGTTGAGGCTGACTTGGTTTTAGGTGGTTCTGTGGCTGGTCCAAATCTTGGCAAGAAGGTAGCATCTGATATCGTAAGCATCGTTGACTACGCATATACGTATCAGGATGGTCAGGCACCTCTTCCAGTTTATATTGATGATGAGGGTATCCCTGCTGAGGATGCCGTTCTTGTAAAGGATGGTGTTCTCACTGGCTTTATGCACAATAGAGAGTCCGCGCTTCACTTCAGCGTGAAGCCACAAGGTAATGCAAGAGGCTACTGCTTCTCTGATGAGCCTCTAGTAAGAATGAGGAACACTACTGTTCTTCCAGGAAAGGATAAGCTTGAAGATATGATTGCTTCTATCGATGACGGATATTATCTGGTAAACACAGGTAATGGTCAGGCTGACCTTACAGGAGAATTCATGTTTGGTATTACCTGCGGCTATGAAATCAAGCACGGAAAGATTGGTCGAGCTATCCTTGATACTACTGTTTCTGGAATCGCTTTTGACCTTCTTAAGACTGTAGATATGCTTTCTGACGAAGTAACATGGCATGCCTCAGGAACCTGTGGCAAGAAGCAGCCAATGGCTGTATCTATGGGTGGACCAGCTGTTAAATGCAAAATCAATATAGGAGGACGATAAGATGAATGATATGACTAAAATACGACAGGCAGCTGATTATCTTACCGGCCTGCTGGAAGAAAAAAAAGATATTAAGGCTCAGTTTGAGGTATCGGAAACAGTGACTACTGAAATCACCTCAGAAAATGGTGATTTCACACTGCTTCGTACTCTCTTTGATAAAGAGGTTGGCATTCACGTTATTGCAGATAATAAGCCAGGACTTACAAAGATTAATTCTTTTGAGGAAGATGTATTAAAAGAAACATTGGACAACGTTATCAGTACTACAGCTTCAGCAAGCGCTGACGAGTGTTTTGATATTGCACCAAAAATCGAGGGCAAAGAGTTCACAAGAGGCCCTCTTACACCTGATGTTGATAAACTTATGAGCCGTGCTGTGGAGCTTCAGGAAACAATCGCTAAGGATTACCCTAACGTTCTTGTCAGCATGATAATCGTGGAGCACAAATCAACAAATTCCCTTTACAGAAATACTAATGGTACAGAGGACATAGTTCATCACGGACATTACACTGTATATTTAGAATTTGCTGGCAACGATGGAACAAATACCAGCGGAATCAGTGGTTCCATGATGACAGTAGAGAATCTGGATACACCATTTATGGAGCTTGGTAGAATTCGCAAGGATTTAGAAGAAGCTGAAAAATCTATAAATCCAGTTCCTGTAGAAGGTAAATTTGTAGGCAAGGTTATTTTCACACCTGAATGTGTTAGAGCGCTCATGTTTACCTACATGGAAGTTGCATTATCAGATGATGTCATCATTGATAATTCAAGTTTATGGCGAAATAAAATTGGAGAGAGGGTAACCGCCGATTCATTCACTTTTTCAATTAAGCCATGGGATGAGCGAATCATTAACCACGAATACCACACTACAGATGGATTCAGAAGTGAGGATTACACAATTATCGAAAATGGTGTGCTGAAGTCTTTTGCTACTACACTTTTCGGTGCCAACAAGGCAAAGGTAGAAAGAGCTGGCAATACAGACCGTTGTTATGTTATTGAGCCAGGAAATACAAGCCTTGATGATATGATTAAAAATGTTGATAAGGGCTTGGTGGTTGGATTCGTTTCCTGCGGTGAGCCT
>JAFYYE010000331.1 GCA_017557715.1 Pseudobutyrivibrio sp. | reverse complement strand
GTGTATTTAAAACTGGATAAAGAGTAATAATTACAAAGCAAATCATGAATATGCCATTGCAAATTCTAAATGCCAAATCAGCACCTGAAATTTTCTTATGTCTTCTGGCTTTTTCCATAGTTGCCTCCTTCTTCTTAGAAGATGTGTTTGTAAAATCGATTGTCTGATCCATGCTGTCCACCTCCTAGAATAATCTCTCTTCACCATGCTTCTTAGCAATGTGGTTGAAGAATACAATAAGAATGATTGATACCAAGCTCTTGAAGATACCAGCTGCTGTACCGATTGAGTAGTCACCCTGGCTGATACCCCATTTCAAAACGTAGATATCGATTGTCTGTGATACGTTCTGTACAAGACCATTTCCAAGTAAGTACTGAATTTCGAAACCTGCATTAAGAACGTTACCAACATTCATAAGTAAAAGAATCATGATTGTAGGCTTGATACCTGGAAGTGTAACGTGCTTAATCTTTGCCCATCTACCAGCACCGTCGATAGCTGCTGCCTCATAAAGTGATGGGTCAATAGATGTGATAGCCGCTAAATATATGATTGCATTCCAGCCTGTCTCCTTCCAAACATTAGCGAAGGCTACGATTGGCCAGAAGTATTTTTCGTGTGCAAAGAAATTGATTGTCTGATCAATCAAACCAAAATGAAGTAAAAGTGTGTTAATAATACCTGTTCCTGAAAGAGCATCGTGAAGGATACCTGTAACGATAATCCATGAAAGGAAGTGAGGAAGGTATGAAATTGTCTGTACTACCTTCTTTCCACCCTTGAATGCCATTTCATTTAAAAGGATGGCGAATAAAATTGCCATAAAAAATGTAACTGCTAAGTTGATAACACCCATAGCAAGTGTGTTACGAATAACTCTAAGGAATGTTACATCTGAAAATAAATACTTGAACTTTCCAAGTCCAACGAACTCTGAATGTAAAAGACCTGTTACTGGCTTATAATTCTGGAATGCCATAAGCCATCCAACAAGTGGAGCATAGTGGAATACTATACCGTAGATAACGATTGCTGCTGCCCAGATGATAAGAATTCTCTGGCGCTTAAAATCGGCCATATTAAATGCCTTCTTAGTCATAATTACCTCCCAAACTGCTAATAATAGGTATAAAGATGGAGGGCATTATGATAATGCCCTCCAAGGGTTTATCTTTATACTAATTTATTTCTTTTTTGATTATTCGTACTTAGCTGCTTCAGCTACTCTTCTTTCGAGCTCTGTCTGCATCTCTGAGATGAAGTCTTCTGGCTTGCACTCTTCGTAAACCTTCATGTACTCATCCCAACCCTTCTCAAAGTCGTCAGCCATAACAACCTTTGGAAGATACTGGTGCTTAATCTCACCCATCTTTGCCCAAGCTGTACCACCTGGTGTAGAAGTTGTCATTGAGCTAGAGAATGTGTACATTGGATACCAAGGACCTGGCTTTTCTGTTGTACCAAGCATCTCTACGTATGTCTTAGCGCCATAAGCTTCGAAGCACTTCTTGATTGGCTCTGAAAGACCATCGAAGAATTCCTGCTCCTGTCCATCAGACTTCATAGCATTCTTGCCATCACGGCTTGTTCCAGAATACTGTGGGAAGTATGAGTATGAGCATGTGTGAGAAGCCTTGTAAGCTGTATCAGAAGCCTGCTTTCTCATCTCTGGTGTTCTGTAGTATAATCCGTCATCGCCTACGAGGTAATCTGTTCCTTCAACACCCCAGAATCTTAAATCGTGGATGTCCTGATCAAGAAGATCATTTACAAACTGAAGTGCAGCCTCAACATCCTTACATGATGTTGTGATAGCAAGACCTGAAGCTACGTTAAGAACTCCGCCTGAGTTGTGCCACTGGTTCTTCATGCCTTTCTCAATTGTGATTGGAAGTGGAACATACTGGCAACCCTGCTCGTCAAGGCCGGCTGACTTGATTGCATCCTCGCCTGTGTAAGCGAAATCCCACCACTGATCAATCATACCAAGTACACGACCAGAAGAAATCTTAGCGATGTACTCATCATATGTCTGTGTGAATGACTCAGGATCTACGATACCCTTGTGATACTCTTCGTTAAGCTTCTTGAAGTACTTAACAGCTGTAGGAGTTGTGTTGTAATCAATAACCTGAAGCTTCTCTGGATCTACAATAACTGATCCATCATTTGGATAACCATCAAGGAACTCTGGTGCATTCTCTAAGCAGAAATATCTCCAGTCATCACAAAGAATTGTGTATGGGATATTTTTTGTAGTGCCATCAGCCATTGTTGGGTTTGCTTCGTTGTACTTCTCGATAAGATCGAAGTACTCATCCATGGTCTCAATCTTTGGATATCCAGCCCACTCAAGAACTCTTGCCTGAATCCAGAATGCCTCGTCGTTGTGTGTACAAGAACGCTCTTCTCCATAGATGTTAGAGAACTGTGGAATCCAGTAGATGTGTCCGTCGCTCTGACGAAGCTGATCCCATTCCTGCTCTGTAAAGTACTCTTTGATGTTTGGATACTTGTCAATATAATCATCAAGTGCTACAAGAGCGCCTGCTTCATACATCTGAACTGAACCATTACCAGCTTCGATAAAGTCTGGATACTCGCCACCAGCGATAAGTGTACCGATTGCTTCCTCAGCTGACTGACCTGTAAGCCATGTCTCCTTTACCTTGCAACCAGTCTTCTCAGCAATAATCTGCTGAATCTCGTTGTCATCATTGATTTCTGAACCAGGTACTGCAAAGAATGCTGTAAATTCTTTGATACCATCCTCGTTCACTGCTCCGCCGCTTGCTGCCTGCTTACCGCATCCAGCGAACATGCTTGAGAGCATTGCAGCGCAAAGAACAGCGCTTACAATTTTCTTTTTCATAAATAACCCTCCTATATTTTCCCGGGACCTTTGTCCCTTTGCTATGATAGTATTCTATGTCTTTTCTGTGAACAAAACATCGGAGAAAGTATAGAAAAAAGGGGGAGAAATTTTAAAAATTTCTCCCCCCTTTTTAAAAGTTTTTCTTGTATTTAGTTGGGGTGCAGCCCATAGCCTCAATAAACTTGTTTACAAAGTAATCAGCGTCCTTGTAGCCTACAGCCTCTGCTACCTCATATATTTTCATATCTGTTTTGCGAAGAAGACGTGCAGCCTCTTCGATTCGTTTTTTATTCAGGTAATCCTTGAATGAGCAGCCGTACTTTTTTCTGAAAAGCTGTCCTAAATATGCAGAGTTAACAAAGTACTTTTCACTCAAATCCTTCAGTGTAAGATTTGATGCATAGTTTTTCTTTATCTCTTCTTCCACATCGCCAAGCACTCCTCGTGATACGTTTTTACGAAGCTGCGCTATGTACTCACCATAGGCATAAGCCATACGACAAAGGTGAGTCTTGCCACCTCGGCTGATACCTTCCTCTGAGGTAGTCTCAGAAATAATACGAAGGATTTCTTCCTGGTTAACTTCACTATCAAGCTCACTGGCCAAGTGAATCAGCTGGAATAAAAGATAATTTATATTAAGGTTCATTGTAGAACCTGTAACACCAGTCTTTTGCATTTCCTCGTAAAAATCATCTACGCATTTACGGATCTCAACATGCTCACCACGCTCAATGGCTGCGATTAATGCATCAAGCTCATTCTTGCAAATAATAAGACCAGACTCTCCAACCTTATATTCTTCCTCGTAGAAATAGATGTTTTTCTTTTCGCGGAAGCCCTGAAGAGAATGAAGCATGTTGGCAGTACCATAAGACTTCGAAATATTTCTAATACCTGTGACAGGTTTACCAACAAGTACTGTAATGGCAAGATTAGTGTTGGCCTCAAGGTACTCTAAAAAGCTTACCAGATATTCCTTTGTGGTCTGCTGCAAGCGCTGTCCCATACCTTCGCTGTAGACAAAACCAATGTCATATACCTGGTCGCTATCTGAAATATCGCGGATACAGAAATTTGCATCGTCCTTTAAATAATCAATGGCAGCTGCATAAATTTTTGCAAGCTGTGCCTTTTTATCATCATCTGATGATTCCTCTGTAAGATTCTGCTCATCAAGCTGAATCTCCACATAACATTTTTCATCATCAATATTTGTCTTT
>JAFYYE010000330.1 GCA_017557715.1 Pseudobutyrivibrio sp. | reverse complement strand
CTGACAAAAATATTGTTGGAATAGAAACGCATATCTTGGATTACAACGGGGATTTGTATGGAAGATTTGTAAAGGTTACTTTTAAAAGCTTCCTCAGACCAGAGATGAAATTCAATTCTATTGAAGAATTGAAAAATCAAATGGGTAAAGATAAACTAGTTGCAAAGGATTATTTTAATAATAAGTAATATTTATTACAAAAATATTACAATTAATTGACATATTTACGAATTCTTGCTATACTCTTACAAGTTTCGTTGTTATGCAATTGGTTATTGGAGGACTTATGAAGAAACGTGTAGTTTCGGCATTTTTGTTAGTATGTGCTTCAGCACTACTTTTTGATTATTGTGCCGACTCTCAATTTAATATAAATAATGATTCAGACACAACCTCATCTGCAGTTGCAGGTGCTGTTTCTGTTGCTACAGTAGATTTATCAGCGGTTAATGAGCAGCTTTCTTTGGCTTCATCTGACGCCATTGCTACAGCTAAATCTCTTGGTGAGCTTTACGGCTTTAATAATATTGGTATTTGTAATGTTTCTGAAGGAAACCTCAATATTAGAGAGACTGCATCTACCGATGGAAAGTTAGTAGGTAAGTTCCCTGCTGAGGCAGCCTGTGAAATCCTTGATACTGAAGGAGACTGGAGCCATATTAAGTCTGGTGAAGTAGAAGGTTATGTTCTTTCTGAATATCTTATTACTGGACAGGATGCCTGGGATAAGGCTGTTGAGCTTGCTGAATATGTTGCCACTTCAAAGACTGGTGGTCTTAGAGTAAGAGCAGATGGAAATACTGAATCCGAGATTATTTATCAGCTTGCCGAAGGTGAAGAAATAGCAATTCTTGATAATACTCAGGATGAAGAATGGATAAAAGTTGACGTTGATGGTGATGAGGGTTATGTTTGCGCTGAATACGTTGACATTGATTTATCACTTAGAACAGCTATGACACTTACAGAAGCAAGATATGGTGTCGGTGTTTCAGACGTACGTATGGCAATTTGTGATAATGCACTCCAGTATGTTGGCAATCGCTACGTATGGGGCGGTACATCTCTTACAAACGGTGTTGACTGCTCTGGCTTTACTATGCAGATCATGAGACAGTATGGTGTTTACCTTAGTCACTCATCAAGAGCACAGGCAAATGAAGGTACAAAGATTAGTACTTCAGAATTAAAGCCAGGCGATTTAATTTTCTATGGTAAGGGTGGCCGAATTAATCACGTAGCTATTTATATTGGCGGTGGTCAGATTGTTCATGCATCTAACAAGCGTGATGGAATTAAGATTTCTAATTACATGTATCGTACACCTATAAAGTGTGTTCGAGTTATCTACGACTAGCAAACAGGAGGGTTCCCTTTAAGGGAGTTGCCTGTTTGCCACAACTCACACCATTGCCGGAGGCAATTTGCATGGTGTGAGTTTTCCCGTTTTTGTGGATTTTTATCTACCTTATATTATATTTTTATGTTAAAATACAAAAAGTGGTTTTACCACTTAATTTGATTATTTATTGGAGAGGAATTATAAAATGAGTTTACTTGAACAGTGGCAGAAAATTGCCTACAATCAGAACCAATCTCAGGCTGATTTACAGAGATTTTGGCAGAATTATTTTCTTTTAGAGAAGGGTATTTACGAGCAGCTTCTTGACGATCCTGATACAGAAGTTAAGGGTACAGTAAAAGAGCTTGCTGAGAAATATAAAATCGAGGTTATGCCTATGGTAGGTTTCCTCGATGGAATCAATGATTCGCTTGTAACACCAAATCCTATCGATACAATGGAAGAGGACACAGTAGTTTCTCTTAAGTTTGATAAGGAAAAGCTTTACAAGAACATGATCGATGCTAAGGCTGATTGGCTTTACGGTCTTCCACAGTGGGAGAAGATTTTCGATGCAGATACTCTTAAGAACCTTACAAAGGAAGCTAAGAATATGCACACAATCATCCGTACAGAAAAGAAGGTTGGACGTAATGATCCATGTCCTTGCGGTTCTGGAAAGAAGTACAAGCATTGCTGTATGAATAAGAAATAATTATGATTTAGTCAAAAAACACACCTTTTATGAGGTGTGTTTTTTTTATAATAAGACTGGCTTCCCCTTGAGGGCTGAGATGATGCTTTAGCATTATCTGCCACCCTGGCGAAGGGGAAGCTGTCAGCGATAGCTGACTGAGGAGGTATAATTGCTTTAAATAGGAGACCTGTATTATGAAAATAAATAATCCACTTCTAAATATGGATATGCCTGATATGGATGTAATAAAAGCTAATGGCTATTTCTATATGGTTAGCACAACCATGTTTTTTACACCTGGTGCACCAATTTTGCGTTCCAAGGATTTGAAAAACTGGGAAATAGTTTCTTATATATTTGAAAAAATTGAAGATAATGATATTTATGAATTGAAGAACAAAAAAAACGCTTATGGCGCATGTCAGTGGGCTACATCATTAGCTTTTCATAATGGAAAATTCTATGCCGCATTCGTATGTAATGATATGAAAAAGACTTATATCTTCCATAGTGATGATATCGAAAAGTCTTATTGGGAAAGATTTGAGATAGAAGGAATATACCATGATATGAGTTTTCTGTTTTGGGAAGATAAGGCTTATTTAGTATATGGAAATGGTGATATATACATAGCTGAGTTAAATGAAAACTTAACTGGAATCAATAAAAATGGGTTAAACAAGCAGCTTTTTTCAACACCTGGAAAAAGTGATGGGATAATGCTTCGTTGTGAGGGATGTAGAGCCTATGTAAGAAACGGATTCATATATCTAACATTTATAGAGTGGCCTGCCGAAGGAGAAGGACATTTTAGAAGAAGACAGATTTGTTATCGTTCAAAGTCTATTAATGAGGATTTTGAAAGAAAAATTATCTTTGATGATGACATGAATTATAAAAATTGTGGTATTGCCCAGGGTTGTTTTATAGAAGTAGGCAGTGATTGGTATGCAATGTTATTCCAGGATCATGGTGCTGTGGGAAGAATACCATACTTGATTCCTATGAAATGGGAAAATAATTGGCCGGTTATTGGTGTAGATGATAAGACTCTTGCAGAATTTGAAATTGATATGCAGGAAGAAGTGACTAATCCTATTGTTGTTAGTGATTCATTTAATCATGGCGAAAATAAACTTCCATTACAATTTCAATGGAACCATAATCCAATAAATGATGCCTGGTCTTTTACTGAGCGCAAGGGTTATCTAAGACTTAAAAATAAGCAACTTGCCTCATCAATTATGGATGCGAGAAATACATTGACCGAAAGAACAGTCACTCCTAAATCCGTATTTACGATAGAAGGTGATTTCTCAGGAATGAAAGATAGAGATTATGCTGGTCTCGTTGCTTTTATGGGGAAATATGGAACGATAGGATTAACTAAAGTTAGTGGTGAGTACTTCGCTGTATCAACTCAAAAAGAAAGAGCAGAAATAAGACAAAATGTTTCAGAAATTCAAGGCTTCAATTGTAATCATTTTTGGATTAGAATAGTCTTTGATTTTGAAAATGATGATACAGCATATTTCTTTTATTCAGTAGATGGTGAAGATTTCGTTTCTTACGGAGAACCACTAAAAATGCAGTTTACCTTAGATGTTTTTGTGGGGTATCGTATAGGCGTATTCTCATATGCAACAAAAGAATTGGGAGGTATGACAGATTTTCGAAATCTAGATTTTAGTACCTGAGGTGTGACATGAATTATTACGATAAAAAATCTTTTGATATTAATTCCTTAGATGATGAATCTGCTGGAATTAAATTTGCTAAAAGATTATTTCTTTACAGCAAAATTGCATTATTTTATGTAATAGCGTTTTTGTTCTTTTGTTTTTACTATATTCGACAGAGATATGACTTTTACCTTGAAGATGAATATGTATTTTTTTGGTTAGCATCAGCATTTTTCTTATATATATTTCTTTCTTCAAGCATTAAGCTGTTATTCATAAAATATAGTGGATTAAAACAACAATCATTCCAGGAAAAGATACATTTTGGCTTATATTTATATTATAAGCATTACCGGTACATTCGAGCTTACGGAATAAATATGCTTTTATCTCTTGCTATGTTGGAAGCCAGAAAAGGAGATAAAGAGCAGTGTAGAAATGCGGTTAATGCACTTCCAAAAAGATTTCATAATTCGAATTTAGATATTTTAAAGGATTGGCTAGATTCAGATTCTGATGTAATAGATATAAAAAAATTTAAAAAGCCTAACAAATTGTTTTTACTGTGCAATAACCTATATTATTTATTTTTATCTTATGGGCTATTTTTCTTTGGATTTGACAGTGACATGTTATTTTTAGGTGGTCTTTCAACTACTATGATTCATATGTCACAAATAATACTTGCAGTTAGTGTGGCTATCGCCTTTATTTTTGTAATCTATAAAATTATTGCAAGAAAGCAGGGAAAATATTTTAGAGCTTTTATTTTAGTGGCTTTAATCATAATTTTTGGATTTTTATCATGTTTTATCTATGTTCCAAGCTTTAGAGACCTTGTAACAGAAAAAGATGATGAAAAAGAGAATTCCTATAATAGCGATGATTACAGTTATAATTATGACTATGATTATTACGACGATTATTCGGATGATGATTATCATATAGATAATTCTTCAGAACCTTACGATGATATCGACATCATGAATATGATGATAATTCTAGAGGGATATCTCAAAAAGAATGGGATAATAGAGGATTATTATACTAATTTCCTCATAAGTTATACCGCCAAGGGAAATGTCAGGGGAACTGTTTATAGGGATGAAAACTATGAATATAATCTCTATGATAATGGCTTAAAAAAAGATGAAAATGGAAATGATTGCTTAGAGGTTGTCCTTGAAGCAGAGCCGCTTGATGAAAATGGCATTTCTTTAGGCCAGGCAGAAGCCAGTCTTAAAGGTTTTTATCTTATAAATATTGAAACACATGAAATTATAGATGAGCATAAGACTCATTGGTAAAAAAGTACCTCACTAACTTTATTTGTTAGTGAGGTTATTTAATGTCTTAAAGAAATCTGGATAAGAAATACAGCAGCAAGCTTCATTGTCAAAGGTCGTTTCACCATTAGCAACAAGTCCGGCAATAGCAAAGGACATCGCAATTCGATGATCTAAATATGTATTTACGGTAGTTCCGTGTAATTCCTTGCCGCCGTTAATAATCATTCCATCATCTGTAGGAGTAATGTCACATCCCATATTTGATAGATTCTCTGTCACAGTAGCAATTCTGTCACTTTCTTTTACTTTAAGTTCAGCAGCATCTTTAATTGTTGTAGTGCCAGAAGCACAGGCAGCCATTACCGCAATAACAGGAAGCTCATCGATAAGTGTAGGAATTATTTCACCTGAAACCTCGCAGCCATGAAGTTCACTTGTTCTTACTTGAATATCTGCCACAGGCTCGCCACTAACAACGCGTTCATTTAACAGTTCAATATTGCCACCCATATCTTTAGCAATTTTGATAATACCAGCTCTGGTTGGATTCGTATTTACGTTTTTTATAAGCAAATCTGCATTAGGACATATTAAACCAGCAACAATGAAATAAGCAGCAGATGAAATATCACCTGGAACCTCTATTTTTTGGCCAACCAGATTAGGTCTACCAACAATAGATGCTGTAAGACCTTCTGATTTGATATCAGCACCAAATCCAGAAAGCATAAGCTCTGTATGATTACGTGAAGCCACAGGTTCTGTGACAGATGTGATTCCGTCAGCATAAAGGCCTGCAAGAAGTACGCAGGATTTTACCTGAGCTGATGCAACAGGAGAATCATAATGAATAGCTTTTAATTGGGTACCTCCCATCTCAAGCGGTGCGCAGCCATTTTCTCTAAGTGAGCGTATATGAGCGCCCATCTGAGAAAGGGGAGTGATAATTCGGTCCATTGGGCGTTTCTGTATGGATTCATCACCATTTAAGGTGCTGATAAATGATTGTCCAGCAAGTATTCCCGAAATAAGTCGGGTAGTAGTGCCGCTATTTCCAACATCTAACATTTCGCTAGAAGCTGATAATCCATTTAATCCTTTACCGTGAATTATTACATGGTCTGCATCCTGTTTTATATCAATTCCCATGGCCCTAAAGCAGCCAATAGTAGAACGGCAATCAGCACCATCTAAAAATCCAGTTAGCTCAGTGATGCCATCAGAAATAGCACCGAACATTACACCTCGGTGGCTGATTGACTTATCTCCGGGAACGGTGATTTCACCTTTTAAACTTTTTGCTTTATTAATTGGCATATTAGTTAGTCCTTTGTCTTACGTAGTAATTATTATGTACTAAAATAGTCTGTGCATTTTTTATATCTTCTTCACTGTAGAATTCGATTCGAAGAACACCAGGTTCGAACTCTCTGTTGTGGATGATATCAATGTTCTTTACACTGATTTCTGCATCAGCTAAAAGCTGAAGCACGCCTACAAGCGTACCAGGTTTATCATCTATATCACAATATAATTCGTAAAAACGAAGCATTGGATTAGCAGGTATTGTAATAGAATCCCTGTAGTCCTTTGCTCGGGTCCACT
>JAFYYE010000329.1 GCA_017557715.1 Pseudobutyrivibrio sp. | reverse complement strand
TATTTGGTCTCCTTGCTATCGCAGGTGATGAACACACCCCTGGTAGCTCCATCGTGGTTTTCCTTTATCTTTTTATATACTGCTGGCGAAAAATCGTCGAAGGGACGTCTTGCCATGAAACATATAGTGTACATTTAAAAGTTTCCTTTATAAATTTTTAACCTAAAGAGTATATCACAAAATATACCCCAATGCTAGGCACCACAATCGCCAACAGCGGTAGCCAGCTTCTCATCACAAGCTTCACCAACGAATAATTGAAGCGACGTGAAAGCTTCACCATAAGCAAAAATGAATACAGCGCATATGATAATCCTGTACCAATGGCCACCATATTTATGCTTCTCTCCGCAAACAACACAAGGGCACTTGAGAAGATTACATTAAAAATGCAAAGTGCCACTGAATTAGCAATCAAGGATTTGTTCAGCTTTAAAATGCTGAAGATGTTTCCATAAATCATTGTAGTGGCGTAGATTGCCACGCCGATTATCAATATCTGTGTAGCCACTGTTCCATCTGTATACATTGGCATAAAGTGACGCACAAACACTGGCATTACATAGAATACAAACACGCAAGCCAATCCTGCGATGGCTGATGTAATGCTGGTGAAATATCCAGCCTTATCCAAAAGCTCCTTCTCATCCTGATGTGCTCCATACAAGTGAGAAATCTTTATATAGAAAACCTGAGAGATTGTCTGTGGCACTAGCACCATTGTGGTAAATCCCATTGTTGGCACTGTATAAACTCCCAAAGCATCTGTATCCATAAATGTAAGGATAACGTGCTTATCCACGTTCTGGACGATTGTCCAAATCAAGCTGTTGATAAGAAGCGGCAATCCTCCGAGAATCATCAGCTTCATATATGCAAAATCGAAATCTAATCTTGCACCCTTAAGAGAATCCTTGTGAAACAGGATGATTCCAAGTATTGCTGAGGACATTGTCATTGCATATAAGCCATAATATCCTGCAACCTTTAGCACCAAAATACCAATTCCAAGTGCAAGTACTGTACGAACAAATCCGATGATAGCTGACTTGTTATACTTGCCGTTCATTCGAACGGTGGCGTTGCTCATATCATCAAAGCTTTTCAACAAAATCATAACTGGGCACATGGCATATCCAAATGCAAAATATGTTTTGTACTGATCCACGCCGATGCTACCATGGTAGCGAATCAACACCCACGCCTCAAAGCATAGGAAGATTAATGCATACACCATGAGCATAAAAGTCATAGCTGTGTTTTTCATCTTCTGAGCTGCATCAAAATCCTTTCGGCCCAAGGCCTGTGGATAATCCCTGTTATATGCGTTAAGCACACCAAACTGGGCGTAGTTCATATAGGTCTGCACGATAAGGCATGTGCTGTAGATTCCCATCGGTGTATTAGGCACTAGTGACTTTGAATAAACGCTGAAAATAAACGACATTGCAGAGCAGGCAACTGTAGACATGGTCACCAAAATAAAATCTGCACTTTTCAGCTTATTTAACAGTTTTGTAAATATCCTCATAAATCTTAACCACTTCTTCCATGTATGTGTCAAAGTTGTTCATTGCTTTGGCACGTTTTCTGGCTCCGTCGGACTTCATCCGGTATATCTCCCCATTATCCAAGAGCTCCTCTATATTTTGAACAAAAGCCCCTTTGTCGATTGGCTTTTTGTCATTTCCGCAAATCTTTCCGCAGCAATCATCCACCGTGACTGTAAAGCCGCCTACCTTGCTGGCAAGAATAGGCTTACCAAATGCCATTGCTTCCACTGCTGCCAATCCAAAACCTTCAAATCTTGATGGTGCCACCAGAATCTTGGTTTGATTCATGTAGATGTATGGGTTGTACTGCATTCCCGCCATCTTTATGTTATCCATCAGATTTAATTTTCCTATTAATTTCAGGCATTCGCTGCCCAAATCGCCTCCACCTACCATCACTGCTTTGATGTCAGGGTGCGTCTTCTTTACTTCACAAACAATTTTTATAAACTCGATTGGATTCTTATCCTCTGTAAGATATCCCACGAAAAGCAGGTCAGACTTATAGGCCTCCAGCTTTTCTTTTGACATTTCTGTTCCCGCCAGATAACCTCTCTCAAATGTGGCTACCGCATCAAAGGGAACCCCTAGTACTGCGGTCTTACCCGCCATATTATCTTTGAACCAAGCCTTTTCCTCCACAGCTTTGTTAGGAATGATTATTTTGGCAAAGTTCTTGCATGCGCCACCGTAGATGACAGACTTAGGGCCAATCTTCTGAACCCATTTTGGAATAGAATATAAGTGACTGACAATAGGAATATCATCAGTTACTTTTGTACACATTAAACTAACATCATATTCATATGCATGGATGATGTCTGGATGAAGCTCATCAATGACTTCCTTGATGGCTTTCTCATCGATTTTCTCCATGCCGATGTATTCAATATTGTTGTCCAACAGCTTTGTCTCTATTGAACCTGTGGCTGTGAGATAGACACAGCGCACATTATCTGGCATGGACTTAATAATGTTGATTGCAACATTCTCCATGCCTGAATACTTGTTTGACTTAGAAATGTGTAAGACTATCATAAATCCCCCTGCTGCAATCTGTAGCTTGTTAGCTACAGATTGCTATATAAGTTTTTCATTACCTCATTTACTTTTGTCTTATCAAATTCTCGCATCGTCTCTACGTTTTTCTGCCCCATCTCGTAGCGCTTGGTCTCGTTGTCCACGAGCGCCTTATTCAAAGCTGCTACTAAACTCTTGGCATCCTTGGAATCAAAGAGATAGCCGCCTTCTCCCTCATTGATAAGATCTGTGTTTCCACGGATTTTACTACATACAACAGGCATTCCTACGGACATAGCCTCCATAAGTGCCACTGGAAGACCTTCCTGATGTGATGGAAAAACATAGATATCACTTGCTGCAAATACATCTGCTATATCTCTTCTAAAGCCTAAAAGCTCTACGTATTTTTCCAATCCAAGATGCTTTATAGTCTCCTCTAATTCCCCTTGAATCTTGCCTCTACCTGCAATAAGATACTTCAGCTTGTACTTTGGCTGTACTCTTTCATCGCTATCCGGTGTAAGAAGTGTGCCATTGTCCTTCATTATCTTCAGAGCTCTCAAAACTTCCCCGTGATTCTTTCGACGAATCAGCTCTCCAACTGACAACAAGACAATCGTATCGTCATCAATCCCTAGCTCTTTGCGAACTCGCGCTCTGGCATCATCGCTTGCCACAAACTTATGAGTATCTACACCTGCACCAGGAATATATGCCACCTGCTTTGCCTTGAACTTTCTGGCATTATCATAATCTTCTTTGTTGATAGTTATTAACAAATCTGTGAATCTGCTGCACCATTTTTCCACATTATAAAACACGATCCAGTTCTTAAGTGGAGCTCCTTTGAAGAAATGAAAACCATGGGCAGCATAGATAACCTTTGTTCCATAAAGCTTTCGTGCTTTTCTACAAGCCAAACGGCAAATCACACCTCCGATAGGTGACTGAGTGTGGACAATTTCATACTTATTAGCCTCTACCTCAGCCTTCAGCTGGTGATAGGCTTTGCTAAGCTCACCAATATTAAAAATCTTGCGCAAGCTTGCTGTCTCAATAACTCTACAGCCCAAATCATCAAGCCTTTTCCTTCGCTCCTTAAGAGCCTCAGGGCTAAGTGCGCTGTCATCATCATTCCAACAACAGGCTACATCTACTGTATAGCCCAAGTCTTGCAATATCTTAATATTATCAATATTAAATTGTGTCACCATATATGCAGTATGTGCATGCATTAGTGCTTTTTTCATATATTATCTCCCGCTGTTACACTCACAAGCTACTTCTTATGTACATTTGCATTAACAGCGCCTTCTTCGACGCCTTCTGTGGCCTCTTTTGTAAAAATAACTCTCAAAGTCATAAGTATTAATTGAATATCGAGAAGTACACTACATTTCTCACAATAAATCATATCAAGCTTGAGCTTGTCGTATGAGGTGGTGTTGTACTTTCCATACACCTGTGCATAGCCGGTAAGGCCTGCTTTTACGTGGGTACGGAATGCAAACTCTGGTACCTCTTTTACATACTCCGCAATGATTTCTGGTCGCTCTGGGCGAGGACCTACAATAGACATCTCTCCCTTAAGGATATTGAAGAACTGTGGAAGCTCATCAATACGTGTGGCACGAATAAAATGACCAATTGGTGTGATTCTATCGTCATTTAAGCTGGCAAGTCGGGCTTTTCCGTCCTTTTCAGCATCTGTAATCATAGAGCGGAATTTCATAATTTTATACTCTTTTCCGCCTATAGTGCAGCGAGTCTGTTTATAAAAGACTGGGCCACCGTCATAATTGTGGATAAGTATAGCTGTAACAAGCATTATTGGTGATGAAAGGATAATTCCAATTCCTGAAATCAAAATATCACCCATTCGCTTGATAGCTGCCGAAATTCCATCCATTCCAACATTCTTGCAAAGATAAAGTGGCGTATCAAAAAGATTAACCTCATCAGAACCTTTGATAAGAATGTCCGAAATCTTTGGAGTGAAGTACACGCGCTTACCTGTTGCAAAGCAAGCCTTAATAATGTCATTTCTAATCTCTGCTGGAACATCGTTGATAAGAACAGCGTCATAGTTTTCAAGCTCTTTTGTAATCTTATCTAGAGGCTCTCTGCAGCTGATTTCGCCTGTGATGGAATACTTATCTGCACGTCGATTCATCTTCCACACCAAGTCATTTTCATATTCACCAAAAATATTGAGAATTGAAAATGGGGGGAAAATCATGCGATACAATTTTGTGCTGACGTATGTCACCACAAGTACCGCAAGTGCATCCGCAATTGTAAGCACAATAACATATGCCAACGTAATCCACATCAATGACTTAATTCTTGTCATCAATATCAGGATGAAGAATTCCAATACATTTACAAGTCCCATAGCAATAGCCTGTGACATAGTAAGTATTGAAATACGGCCTGTACCGATACCAAATCCCTTGAAGGTATTAATCATCAAAATGGTGATTACCATATACAAAGCAATCATCAAATAATTTCCTTTGCCAAGGAATCTTGTATATGGATTCATAAGGTACTGAAATCTCATGTACCACATAACGCCAAAGAGCGTGGCTAGTACTGCTACTAAGACCACGCTACTTGCAAAGCGGAATAATTTTTTACTTGTTTCAATATTTTTTTCTTTATTCATACATTTAACTCTTTGTTCAAATGTTACACTAACAATCAATATGAACTCTTTCAGTCACTAGATGTGACTGTCAGAGTTATATTAGATTGTTAGCTACATTTGTTCTTTAGTGTTTAGAAGAATGAACGATTCATGTCAACGTTTCCTTTAATACCAGGGACTGAGCCCTTCGAAGAGTACTGCCACATCGAATACTTACCTCCGTAAGTACATTGTGTGTTGTACTGAGCAATCCAAATGTATGCTGAGCCGTTGAGGCTGCCTGCAGACATTTTGTCATTCATCCAGTTCTTGCTGCAGTATAATCCTGCCTTATATCCAGAAGACTGAACAGTTGCAATGAATGCGTTTGCAATTGCTGTACGCTGTGCAGCTGACAATCCGCCGCCTCTTGCAGTATCTTCCATATCGATGAAGATTGGATATGCACATCCGCCAGCTTTCTGAGCCATGGCAACAGCCATTGATGCTTCCTGAACTGCTTCGGCTTCATTTACTGCTCTTGAGAAGATGTAAACACCTGTTGCAACTCCTGCCGCCTTGGCATTCTTCATGTTCTTGTAGAAGTATTCATCTTCATAAAGCTGTCCGTCAGTCTTTCCACGATATCCACAACGGATAATCGCAAAGCTCACTGCTGACTTAGCCTGATTCCAATCGATATTTCCCTGATACTTAGAAACATCGATACCTGTTCCCTTAGGAAGAAGCGCACCGTCTGAGCCAAAGTTATATTTAACTCCGCGGATTACCTGCTCACCTGTTACCTTGTTTCCATTCTTATCAAAATAGTAACTTGCGCCATCTATTGACTGCCAACCATAATAAATATATGTGAAAGTCTTGTAATAATATGTCTTATCTTTGCTGTAATCAGCAGCGGTAGCAGGCTTTGTAAGGCCTTCATCTAAGAAAAGTTCATTATCGGCTTTATCTTTAAGTCTATCTCCTGAAGCTGTACCAAAACCTGAAACTGTATAAGTCACATACAATTCTTCTGTATGTTTATCCTCAAATGTGGCAACTGCAGTTACTTTATAATCGCCATTACTTGTAGCTTTAAATGTACCTGCATTATTATTCATGCTTACATCGGCACCATTTACTTTTACACTGCCAACGAGTGCAGATGTAGAAATCTTAAATGTGCCCTTTGAGTACTCAACCTTTAACTCAACCTTTGTTGGTTTAAGTGTAGATGTTGGGCTTGGACTAGCCGATGGACTAGGTGTCGCTGTTGGACTTGGAGTTGCCGATGGGCTTGGGCTAGCTGTTGGACTTGGTGTAGCCGTTGGGCTTGGGCTAGCTGTTGGACTTGGTGTCGCTGTTGGACTTGGACTAGCCGATGGGCTTGGTGTTGGTGTGCTGCTAGGCTTATCCTTTTCTTCCTGTGTAGGTGTAGTTGTTGGCTCCTCTGATACTTTTGGTGTTGGAGTAGATGTCGCTGTATTTTCTCCTTCACCATCACTAGCTGCGCCTTCATTAGCCGCTGTAAGTAAAACATTTGCCAAGCTATCAACATGAATGCCACCCATAAAAGCGCCCACTCTGTTATTCGCTTTTAGCTTCGAGCTTGCCTTTGGATATGTAACAGAAGTTCTTGACTCGCCCTTTACAGTAGCCTTACTTGAATCAGCTGTAGTCTTAGGTGCAACAACATCACTACCTGCAACTCCTACTGCCTTGGCACCGTTTTCAACACGCTTTGATTCAACCCACTCAACAGTATCCTTAAGCTCTGCCTCAACTGGTGCCGCTTCCTTTGGCTGCTGATCCTCGGCTGCTACTGCCTTTTTAATCTGCTTTGTGATTTCCTTCTGAACCTTGTACTCAACCTTGTTTTTAACATTCATCTCGGTTGCGTAATTAGAAGGTGTGTAGATTTCCTCGCTATCGAAGTCATTAACCAAGCAAGCTACATAGTCGCCTGGCTCCATGTCCTTCTCAGCGATTACTCCATCCTGATCCTCATCTGTATAAACATTTCCCTCGGCATTCTTAACAGCCATTGCATATGACTGAATAGCCTCTTCCTTGTCTATAAACAGCTGATATAATGGGTCATCCTTGATGCGACCCTTCTGGGTCTCCACCACATCACCATTTTCATCCGTGACGGTAATATCAACATTTCTATCTCTAAGAATATCTTCCAGATTATCCTCCGGACCAACTACCTCTGAAATCTTTTCATCAATACTTGCGATTTCATCGATGTTTGTCTGAAGTGACTTTGCTGTGTCAGGCTTTAAAAGCTTTACCTGGAAAGGAACTCCAGTCACTGCATTATCCTCTTCATCTGAAATATATATTGTTAAATCCTTTTCAAGGGATTCGCTGGTGAGCACGATAGTCTTAAACACTGGGATGTAAACATCCTCCGCAGCAGCTTCCTCTACCACCTCTTCTTCCACAACCTCTTCCTCGATTGTGTCATTCATTATGGCATAGATTCCAGCGCCACCTGCGCCTACTGCTGATACTCCCAAAACACTGGCAAGCACGATTCGCGCAGCCTTACTTGTAGCAAAGAAGTATCTTATGCTCTCCAAAATTCCTCTCATATTCATCATCTCCCAAATCTTTTAGCCAAATCAATTGCTGTCGAAATTAATTGATACCTTTTTCCTGACAATACTCCTTGAAGCTTGCGTTAATCTTATCCTTGTCAGAAAGGATTAAGTCTTCCTTTGTCATTCCCTCTGGAATTGGCCACTGAACATTGATATCTGGATCATCAAATGCGAGACCGCCCTCATCATTTGGATGATAGAAATCAGTAACCTTATAGCAGAACTCTGCATACTCACTAACAACTAAGAAGCCGTGAGCAAATCCCTTTGGGATCATGAACTGCTTCTTATTTTCCTCTGAAAGAAGAATGCCATAGTGCTTTCCAAATGTAGCTGAGCCTTCACGAAGATCAACTGCCACATCATAAACCTCGCCCTTGATTACGCGGACAAGTTTATCCTGTGGAAAATTCTTCTGGAAGTGAAGACCACGAAGAACACCTTTCTTTGAAGCTGACTGATTATCCTGTACAAACACATAATCAAGGCCTTCAGCCTTCATGTCATTCTCATTATATATTTCCATGAAGTAGCCTCTATCATCGCCAAAAACCTTAGGAGTGATGACGCAAAGCCCCTCAATACCATTTACATTTTTCTCAACTGTAATTGCCATTATAAATCCTCTATTCTGGGAGCAAAATCTAATGAAATAAGTATATTCTGTATAGCATTGATTTTGTTCTAAATATTTCTAAAATTTTATAATCCGTTAGATACGTCTACAAGATATTTACCGTAATCTGTCTTCATCAAAGGCTCAGCAAGCTTAAGAAGCTGCTCTTTATCGATGAAGCCACGCTTGTAAGCAATTTCCTCGATGCAAGATACGTACATACCCTGTCTCTTCTGGAATGTGCTTACAAACTCTGCAGCCTGAAGAAGCATGTCGTGGTTTCCTGTATCTAGCCATGCAAATCCACGGCCAAGAGTCTCAACGTGGAGATTTCCACGGTTTAAGTACTCATTATTTACTGATGTGATTTCAAGCTCACCACGAGCTGATGGCTTGATTGTCTTTGCGATTTCTACTACTGAATTGTCGTAGAAGTAAAGACCTGGTACTGCGTAGTTGCTCTTTGGATTAGCTGGCTTTTCCTCGATAGAAATTGCCACACCATTCTCGTCAAACTCTACAACGCCGTACTCTCTTGGGTCACGAACATAGTAACCGAAGATTGTAGCTCCTGGCTCAGACTCTGTACGCTGTGCTGCTGAAAGAAGTACCTTTGAGAATGACTGACCATAGAAAATATTGTCACCAAGTACAAGTGCTACAGCATCTTTTCCGATGAAATCTGCACCAATAATAAATGCCTCAGCGAGACCATTTGGAGCCTCCTGAACTGCATACTGAATATCCATACCAAGCTGACTTCCGTCACCTAAGAGCTCCTTGAAAACTGGAAGATCTCTTGGTGTAGAAATGATAAGCACTTCACGAATGCCTGCAAGCATAAGTGTTGAAAGTGGATAATAAATCATTGGCTTATCATAGATTGGCATAATCTGCTTACTAATTGCTTTTGTAAGTGGGTAAAGTCTTGTTCCTGAACCACCTGCTAAAATAATTCCCTTCATTAGAATTCCTCCTGAACGAGTTGTAACGCTGCGGCTACAACCTTATCCATATCATAATATTTATACTGTCCTAAACGTCCTCCGAAGACTACGTTCTTCTCGCTCTTTGCTCGAGCAGCATACTCTTCGTAAACTGCGTTGTTCTTGTCGTTATTAACTGGGTAGTAAGGTTCAACACCTGGCTGCCACTCTGAAGAATATTCCTTAGAGATGATAGTTGTAGGCTGCTGACCAAATTCAAAATGCTTGTGCTCGATGATGCGTGTATAAGGAACATCTGCTGCTGTGTAATTTACAACTGCATTTCCCTGATAATTATCGCAATCAAGCTTCTCTGTCTCGAAGCGAACTGAACGATACTCAAGCTCACCGTAGCAGCTACCATAGTATTCATCAATCTGGCCTGTGAATACAAGCTTACCCCAGCTTACCTTTGAGCCATCGCTAAGCTCTCCCTCTGTAGACTCAGGCGCATTCTCAACTCCGCCAACCATATCGAAATAATCCTGGCTAAGCACAACATCTGCACCCTCAAGCATCTTCTCCACAATCTGAGTGTAACCACCCATTGGGATGCCCTGGAATCTATCGTTAAAGTAATTGTTGTCGTATGTAAATCTAAGTGGCAATCTCTTGATGATAAATGCAGGAAGCTCATCACATGGACGACCCCACTGCTTCTGTGTATAGCCCTTTATAAGCTTCTCATACACGTCTGTACCAACAAGCGAAAGTGCCTGCTCCTCAAGGTTCTTTGGCTCTGTGATATTGAGTTCTTTTATTTGCTCTGCAATCTTAGCCTTTGCCTCAGCAGGAGTCTTGATTCCCCACATCTTAGAAAAGGTATTCATGTTAAATGGCAGGTTATAAAGCTCATCTCCATAAACTGCCACCGGGGAATTTATATAGTTGTTAAATTCGGCGAACTGGTTCATGTAATCCCAGATTGCCTTGTCGCTAGTGTGGAAGATATGGGCTCCATATACATGTACGTTGATGCCATCTTCTTCCTTTGTAAAAATGTTGCCAGCGATATGGTCGCGGCGATCTATTACAAGAACCGACTTGTTTCTTTTCATAGCTTCGTAGGCGAAGGTTGCACCAAACAATCCTGCGCCTACTACTAAATAATCATAATGTTTCATTTTATTTTCCTGAATACATATCGTTGTAGTATTTCTGATAATCACCAGATGTTACATTCTTCATCCAATCCTCATGCTCGAAGAACCAAGCAATTGTCTTCTTGATACCTTCCTCGAAGCATGTCTCTGGATACCAGCCGATTTCAGCCTTGATCTTATCTGGAGCGATAGCATATCTTCTATCGTGGCCCTTACGGTCTGTAACGTATTTGATAAGGTTCTCAGAAACGAGCTCCTTACGTGGGTCTCCCTCTGGAAGCATCTCCTGAAGTGTATCAAGGATGATGTGGATAATCTGGATGTTCTGCTTCTCGTTGTGACCACCGATGTTGTATGTCTCGAAGAGCTTACCCTGCTCCTGAACCATATCGATTCCCTTAGCGTGATCCTCTACGAATAACCAGTCACGTACGTTCTTTCCATCACCGTATACTGGAAGGTCCTTGCCCTGAAGTGCATTGTTGATGATAAGTGGAATGAGCTTCTCTGGGAACTGGTAAGGGCCGTAGTTGTTAGAGCAGTTTGTAATGTTTGCAGGGAACTTATATGTATCCATGTAAGCCTTTACAAGCATGTCTGAGCTAGCCTTTGAAGCTGAGTATGGTGAATGTGGATCGTATGGTGTTGTCTCATAGAAGAATGCATTGTCATCATCTGGAAGAGAACCATAAACCTCATCTGTTGAAACATGAAGGAACTTCTTTCCTTCCTTGAAAGAACCGTCCTCAAGCTCCCAAGCTTCCTTAGCACAGTTAAGCATTACAGCTGTACCAAGTACGTTTGTCTGAACAAATACTTCTGGGTTTACGATTGAACGGTCTACGTGTGACTCTGCTGCGAAGTGAACAACTCTGTCGATGTCGTTCTCCTGGAAAATCTTTCTGATTGCTTCCTTATCGCAGATATCAGCCTTTACAAATGTATAATTGTCGCGGTTCTCGATATCCTTAAGGTTCTCGAGGTTACCAGCGTATGTAAGCTTGTCTACGTTGATGATACGAATCTCGTTATCATACTTCTTAAACATGTAGTGAATGTAGTTTGAGCCGATG